>NZ_QXIU01000067.1 GCF_003570935.1 Candidatus Cryosericum odellii | reverse complement strand
TCGAGAACGTAGTCTGCATTGATCCCTTGACGCCGCGACTCGAAGTACATTGCCGTAACGCCAACGGCTATCGCGAGAACAACCATGATACCATACCAGCGAATCGTGAGGCTTCCGATGACAAAAGCTATGGGGTGCATGGGTTTCTCCTTAGTCGTCGACGACGATGGTACCACGGACCATGCCCATCCAGCACGAATAGGGGATTCTGCCGGTGGCTGTGGGCGTGAAGGTGATGTCGTTCTCCCCGGGGCCAACGTCCATGGAAATGTTGAGGCTGGGGATGATAATGCGGCTTGTGCAGCCGGACACCTGGTCGCCGAACACCGCGAAGGTCACGGGGGCGCCCTTCTTCACGTGCAGGACGGCCGGGTCGAACCCTGAGTACGTGACATGCATCTCGATACGCTGACTGGTCCCCGGTGCCGTGGAGGGTGGTGTGGCAGCGGACGGCGTGGTGGTAGTCTGTGTCGTCGCGGTCGTGCCTGGTGTCACGCGGCCGGTGAACCCGAACAGGCGCGCACCTGAGCTGAGCGTGAAGAGTGCGAACGCTATGACCAGGAGCCCGGCAGCCTTCTGAACGATGACCACCTTGTGCTGACGTGTCCACGAGGCGGTGATGCCCGCAGTGAACAGCACGGGCAGGGTCCCAACAGCAAACAGTCCCATAATGAGCGCGCCGCGCACGATGCTGCCCGAGCCGAGCGCCATGATCTGCATGCTCTGCGTGAACCCGCACGGCAGGAAGAATGTGAGACCTCCGAGCGCCAGCGGCATGACCGGACTGCGAGACGTCTTCATCCTGTCCATGCCAGCGGTCAGGCGCGCCGGCATCTTGATGCCGAGGCGTGTCAGTGACGGGGCAAACCCAAGGATGTTGAGCCCGAGCAGCAGCATGATCACTGCGACTGCCATGGTCAGGACCGACATGAACCGGCCTGTCAGGGACAGTTCCCCGCCGATGAGGCCGAGGAAACCCCCAAGGACCGCGAAGGTGGCGATGCGGCCGAGGTGGAAGAGAACGTTGGGGCGCACGACAGCCGACGCCGCACTCTCGCCCGGAGCCGCCTGGTACGTCTCGGCGAATGCGATGACGATAGCCCCGACGACTGCCAGACAGGTGCTCAGCGACGCGATGACGCCGACAAGCAGCGCCACGCCGTAGCTTGCTCCGGCCGAGGTCGTCCCCAGTGCACTCATCAACCCCGAGCTCTGGAGCAGGGTGAAGAGTTTCACCATACCACCGGCGATGAGAGCCGCCACAATCCACTGCCACAGTGGAATGCTCTTCTGACGTGTGGCTGCAGGACGGGACGTCGAGACGGTGTAGCCATACTTCTCAGCGCGCGCTCTGAGGGCAGCCACACTCGGCGCAGGATTATCATAGTAGATCTCGGCGGTTTGCGCGCCCAGGTCGACCTTGACGCCACGCACGCCGGCGACCTTCTTGAACTGACTGGTAATAAGGGTCGAGCATGCATCGCAATGCATGCCGCCGACGTAGACCTTCGCACTCTTCATGGTTTTACCCCAAGTACTTGTCGAGGATGAGGACGATCTCGTCGATCTTCTCCTGACCGGCACCATGTTCCACTGCGTCGGTGACGCACGTGTTCATATGTTGGCGGAGGACAGTAATGTTGGCTTTCTTCAGCAGGGCGGTGGCCGACAGGATCTGCTTGGAGACGTCGATGCAATAGCGGTCCTCCTCGATCATGCGGATAATGCCGTCGATCTGGCCCCTGGCAGTCTTGAGCGTGTCAAGAGCCTTCTTGCTCTCACATGAACAGTGATCCATCGTTTCCTCCTGGGTGAGACCCTGGAACTCGAGCAGTCTACAGGTCCATGACCGGGCCGGGCGTGTAGCCGACGTCTATGATGGCTGCTGCGAGCGCCTCGTTGGTCACCGGAGCATTCGTGTCAACGGTCGCCGTGCCGTCTTCCAGGCTCACGACGACGCCCGTGACACCCGGGACCTCCTTGAGTGCTTCGGTGACATGCATAACACAATGCGCGCAGCTCATTCCCTTCACCTGGATCAGTTTCTTCATGTGATTCCTCCCTTGTCGTCTGGTGCTACCTGCGAGGCTTGAAGCCGCGCAGTCTGAGTGCATTTGTCAGGACCGAGACGGACGACAGCGACATGGCCGCCGCGCCGATCATCGGGTTGAGCTTGGGGCCGCCGAACGCGTACAGCAGGCCTGCTGCGATGGGGATGCCCAGCGTATTGTAGCCGAAGGCCCAGAACAGGTTCTGCCGGATATTGCGGATGGTCGCCTTGCTGAGCTGGATAGCCGTCGCGACGTCCATCAGGTCACTCCTCATGAGGACGATGTCTGCTGACTCGATGGCGACATCCGTACCGTTGCCGATGGCGATGCCGACGTCTGCCTGCGCAAGCGCCGGGGCGTCGTTGATGCCGTCGCCGACCATGGCGACGTGTCTGCCGCCCGCCTGCAGCTTCTTCACCTCGAGCGCTTTGTCCTGCGGCAAAACCTCGGCCAGAACCCGGTCGATGCCGACCTGCCGCCCGATGGCTTCCGCCGTCCTGCGGTTGTCGCCCGTGATCATGGCGACCTCGATGCCCATGTCGTGAAGGGTCTTGATGGCACGGGCACTGCTTTCCTTGACCATGTCCGCCACGGCGATGACGCCGATGGCCTTGCCATCACGGGCGACGAACATGGGGGTCTTGCCGTCTTCGGCGAAGCGGTCGACGGCAGCACCAAGGAGAGCGACGTCCACCGAACGCTCGGCCATGAACGCTGCGTTGCCCAGCAGGACGCGCGTAAGTCCCACGGTGCCCTCGATGCCTCGTCCCGGGACCGCTGCGAAGTTCTCCAGCGGCTGCAACGCGATATGCTCTTCCTGGGCGGCCCTGACGATCGCCGTTCCAAGCGGGTGCTCCGAGTCTTTCTCGGTGGAAGCCGCCAGGCTCAGGACTTCGCTGCGCTCCACACCGGGGACGGTCACGACGTCAGCGACGACCGGCCTCCCCTGCGTGATGGTGCCGGTCTTGTCGAATACCACGGTCTGCACCTTGTGTGTCATTTCGAGTGCTGCGCCGCCCTTGATGAGGACACCGTACTCGGCACCCTTGCCTGTGCCCACCATGATGGCCGTGGGCGTCGCGAGCCCAAGTGCGCACGGGCATGCGATCGTGAGGACCGAGATGAAGATGGTCAGCGCAAACACGCTGCCCTTGCCAGCGATGAGCCACGCTGCGGCGGACAGGAGGGCAATGCCGAAGACGATAGGGACGAAATACCCCGAGACGACGTCGGCCAGCTGAGCGATCGGTGCCTTGCCGCCCTGCGCGTCTTCAACCAGCTTGACGATCTGGGCAAGCACGGTATCGGCCCCAACGTGCGTGGCGCGGAATGTGATGGACCCGTTGCCGTTGATGCTGGCACCCACCACTTTGTCACCGGGATGCTTCTCGACCGGGATGCTCTCGCCCGTCAGCATGGACTCGTCGATCGACGTGGCGCCCGTTACGACGTCACCGTCCACGGGAACCTTCTCGCCTGGACGGACACGAATAATGTCACCGACCTCCACCTCGGCCACCGGCAGTTCGACTTCACGGTCACCCTGAACGACGATGGCGGTCTTGGGCGCAAGGTTCATCAGCTTCTTGATGGCCTGCGATGTGCGCCCTTTTGAAACAGATTCCAGCGACTTGCCCAGCAGAATGAGCGTGAGGATGACGCCGGCGGTCTCGAAGTACAGCTCCTTCACGGCGCCGAACGAACCCTGCGCGATGCGCCAAGTCGAGTAGCCGCTGTAGAGGATGGCCGCGGACGTTCCCATTGCGATAAGTGAGTCCATGTTCGGGGCCCGGTGCCAGATGGCGCGGAACCCTACGATGTAGAAGCGGTAGCCGGCTGCGATGCAGGGGATGACGAGCGCAACCTCGACGAGCGCGTAGCGAAGGGGAAAGTCCATGGGACTCAGCCACGACGGGATGGGCCAGCCCAACCACGGTATCATCGAGCCCATGGCCAGGTACAGCAGGGGCACCGCAAACAGAGCGGAGACGATGAAGCGCTGCCATAGGGAGCGGGTCTCGTGCGCCTTGCGTTGCGCGTCCTCGTCGACGTTCGCCGCGGTGACTTCCACGTCGAGTGGCGTGTAGCCGGCTGCGGTGATGGCATTTTTCAGAGCGGACACACGGACCAGGGTGGGATCATACACGACGGTCGCCTTCTCCGTGGTCAGGTTGACCGAGGCGCTGGTGAC
>NZ_QXIU01000066.1 GCF_003570935.1 Candidatus Cryosericum odellii | reverse complement strand
AGGTTGACCGAGGCGCTGGTGACGCCCGCGAGCTTGCGGAGTGCGCGTTCGATGGCCGCGGAACAGGCTGCACATGTCATGCCACGTACCGGGATCACGACGGTCTTGGCAGCGGACGGCTGAGCGACGCCATACCCGGCCTTCTCAATGGAGGCCTTGAGTGCCTCGTCGTCGACGCGGGTCTCGTCATATTCGACGGTCAGCTTCTCGGTGGCAGGATTGACCGCGGCCGAGGCAACGCCGTCCAGCTTCTTCACGGAGCGCTCTACGGCTATTGCACACGCCGCACAGGTCATCCCAGTGATCCCAAGGTCTTTTGTCTTCATCTGTTCCTCCCGGTCGCCGCCACGAGTGGCAGCATGTTCAACGTCGGTTGGTACCCCACCCCTCCAGGGGTGTACCTCAATCCTATCCGGATCACCGGAATCTGCAACGAGACAATTGTGAACGTGTGGCATGTTGTCGCAACGCGGTCGTATGGCGTCGCTGAGCAGTCGGAGGGTCGTACGGGGGCATGCCTGCCGCCTCTCCGCAATGTTGCGTGTACGGAACCGGACATTCCTTGGTATCATACATGTATGGAGATGCGCGCTCAGGAGCCGACGGACGAGCAGCTGGTTCGACAGGCGCTCACGGATACGGACGCCTTTGGAATGCTGGTCGAGCGGTATGAGCGACCGTTGTCGTCATACGCGGCCCGTCTCATTGGGCGACAGGAAGCGGAAGATGTGGTCCAGCAGGCGTTTCTGCAGGCGTACCGCAGCCTTGCCGGATTCGATCCACGCCTGACCTTCAGCGCATGGATGTACCGCATCGTCCACAATACGGCAGTGAACATGGCCCGCAAGCGGCATGGGACTGTACCTACCGAGCTGGAGCTGGACGGCGAAATGGTCGAGATCCTGACCGGCGATACGGACGTCCCAGCCGAGGCACTGCACCGGGAGCTGGAAGATTTCGTGGCAAAGGGTCTCAACCAGTTGGACCAGCGCAGTAGAGATATCCTGCTGCTGTCGGTGGTCGAAGGCAAGAGTTACAGCGAGATAGCAGATATTCTGATGGTCGCGGTCAACTCGGTGGGACCCAGCGTGAGCCGGGCCAAAAACAAACTGCGGAAACTGCTGGATGCAAATCCGGCACAACGGTCCGCATTGTGAAGGCCATTGTACCTGGTACTATGGTCTTCACAATTAAGAGAGGATGACGATGGACGATAACATGAAGCAGAAGATTCTCGAGCAGATCGAGGAGCAGCACCTCGAACCCACGCCGGGCTGGCGGTTCCGCCTCGTGCGGGCCCTGAAGCATTCGGCAGTTACGATCCTGTTCGCCCTGACGGCGCTCGGACTGGCCGGCAGCGTGTACATCCTCGTCCAGAATGGCACGCTCGACGACCTGCGGCTTGGTCCGCGGTGGGCGCATCCTGCCTTCTTCGACTTCCCATGGCAACTCCTGGTCCTCGTCGTCGTCCTCGGTATCCTCTCGTTCGTCGTCCTGCGACGCACCGCCCGCCTGTACCGTGTTGCGAGGTGGTGGCTGGTCGCTGCGCTTATCGTTGCGGTCGTGGCCGGCGCCGGTTGCGCCTACGCAACGAACCTCACGCGATTCACCTTCCGCGCTGGGCCGGGACAGGAGCTGTTTCGACGTGGAGGGAACCCCTTCGGCGGGATGATGGGCGGTGCCGTGATCGGCGTCGTCGTCTCGCGCACGACCCAGCGGTGGGTCGTCGACAGCCTTACCGGCGAGCGGTGGCTGGTTATCGTCACTGAGGAGACCTATTTCCCCTCCGGTTCGGACATCCCCGTGGGGACGATCGTCCGGGTCGTCGGGCGGCACCAGAAAACCACGATCTATGCGGTCGGCATCCGCCCCGTGCTCGGCATGGACGACATGATGGGTCCTGGTGGCATGATCATCATCCCCGGCACACCGTAGGAGAACGCCACCTGTACCACCCAGGGAGATGCACCCCTCAGTACACCCCTCGCATTGAGAAAACATGTTCAGGGGTATTGGAAAAACATACTCGGGCGGAATGAGCAGCGCATCCCAAAGAATCCCAAAGAGGGTTGCGTTTGGGTCAAACCTGCTCATGCTGTAAGGGATACCATCGCATGGGAGGTGACGCATGTCACTCGGCATTAATGTTACGATTCCCGAAGGAATCGTGCTCGCGGCAGACAGCCGTCAGACGTACCGCAACCAGAAGGGAATGGCCCGTGTCGGCTCAGACTCGGCCTCCAAGGTGTTCCGCATCGGCTCGCGCATGGGACTGGTCATCGCAGGCCTTGCGTTTATGCCTCAGCAGGGTGTGATGAAGAACGTCAGCGGGTTCATTGACGACTTCCGCCAGACGATTCCCGTCGACAAGCTGTCCGTCGGCGAGGTCGCTAAAGAACTCGCACAGTACTTCGACGCCCGCGTCCCCTACCGCGACCAGCTCAAGGCTATGCCCGCCGGCATCAAGGCGGATATGGCCCGCCAAGGCCTGGAGCTGCTGGACCTCAAGGAAGAACCGACCCGCGTCGTATTCCACTTCAAGAACCAGCAGGGTCAGGTCCAGGAAGCGNNTACATGGTCTATGTCCCCGGCGCCACCGACCAGGCGCGCGACAGCCGCAAGCAGGGCAAGGAATTCGGCGCAGGCTGGATCGGGCAGACAGACGTCGTCACGCGCATCGTCCTGGGGTTCGACCCGCGTCTTCAGGGCATCCCGCTCGTCCGCGAAGCGGCAGCGAAGATCGGCGAGCCGGCCGTGCAGCAGCAGCTGCGCGGAGTGGAATACAGCATCCAGTGGGGCACCATGACCCTGCAGGACGCCATCGACTTCTGCCAGCTCGCCATCGAGACCACGACCGCTATCCAGCGCTTCAGTGACGGCGTGCTCATGGACCCTGGCGACATCACCGGCGTGGGCGGACCCATCGACATGGCTGTCATCACCTATGACAAGGGCTTCACCTGGCTCAACCGCAAACACCTCAACTTCAAGAGCAAGACCGGCGACGTCGAGGTCGATCTCGAAGATCTGCCGTCCCTGGAGAACTAACCATGCGACGCCGCACGACGCCACCCGAATATGATGCCCTGTACCGCGACCTGATCGCACAGTGTGACGACGAGCCTGTCCAGGACGTCATCGCCGGCCAGATCTGGTCCCTGGTACAGACGGAACACGCCACGGGGCTGTCCATGTCTCTGCGGCCGATGGCCACGGGCGGACACAGCACGTCCTTTCACCTGCGGGGCAAACCGCTCGTGGAACTGGCCGAGCTCTCGGTGTCCTGGAATCCGCGAGAGGCGGCGATCGGTATGGCAGCCATCTGCGCCGCGTGCAACCTCACCTCCCGCTTTGCGGGTGCCGAGGAGGCCAACGGGCGCGACCTGCTGCTCAAGAAAGTGGCCGGCAAGAAGGTCGGCCTCATCGGACACTTCCCGTGGACCGACGAGATCCGTTCCGCCTCTGACAGTCTGACCGTCTTCGAACAGCGACCACAGGAAGGCGATCTGCCCCAGCAGGCCGAGGAGTATCTCCTCCCGCATCTGGACGTCGTCGCGATCACCGGCTCTGCGCTCAGCAACAAGACCCTGCCACGCCTCCTGGAACTCGCCTGCAACGCCTGGGTCATGCTCATCGGCCCTTCGACTCCCCTCTCGGTGCTCATGTTCGACTATGGCGTCGATGCTCTGTCGGGCTGTGTCGCCCGGGACCCGGAGGAACTGGCCGAGGTCGTCCGCGAAGGCGGCGGCGTACACGAATTCAGAAATGCTGTCCGCTTCGTGACGCTGCAGAAACCCTGACAACCTGAATTGTGAATCCCATAGTACTTGGTACTATGGGATTCACAATTGCCGAAAAGGAGTTCCATGAACAGAAAACTGTGGTACCTGGCCGCCGGCTACGCCCTGACCGTCGCCTTCGCGCTCTCGCTCCAGTTCCTCCCTCCTGTCATCCCGGTCATGAAGACGTCTCTTGGCATGACCGCGGGACAGGCGGGAGCGCTGATGTCGTCGCTGGCGCTGTTTGGCATCATCGTCTCGCCACTGGTCGGCTATCTTGCGGACCGTTGGGGCGGTCGGACCGTCGGACTCCTGGGCCTCGTTTGTCTCATCGCCGCCGAGGCCTGGTTCGCACTGTCAACCTCGTACGCGAATCTGTTGATGGCACGCCTCACCATGGGCATTGGAGCTGCAACGCTCTCGATCCTCGGCGCGCAGATCGTCAGCGAGAATTTCGCGGGCACCAGGTATCTCGGCGCCGCCATGGGCACCATGAATACGGCGGTCCCAACCGGCATTCTGGTCAGCCAGCTGGGTTTCTCGCGCCTTGCCGCCGCACGGGGATGGCAGGCGCCGGTCTGGGCGTGCCTGGTCTTCACCTGCGTCGTGGCGGTCGCATGCTTCCTGTTCTACCAGGACCCGATACCCCGGCACGATGAGACTCCTGTCTCGCTGATCGCGGGTCTGCGGCGCCTGAATCCCCAGGTCTGGATGCTCGGCCTGGTCTGGATGTTCTGGGAAGCAGGAACGATGATCCTCCTGACATTTTGCAACGACCTCCTGGTCGGCCGGGGCATGTCTCCGCAAACGGCAGGCACCATGGCCGGCATCCTCATGCTCTTCCCCATCATCGCGTCGACGTTCATGGGCCACGTCCTGGACCGCAGGCGCTGGCAGGCCCGAGGGGCAGCGCTAGCCTGTCTCATGTTCGCCGTGTGTGTGATCCTGCTGGGCGTTGTCTCCGGCAGCGTCCTGCCTCTGTTCCTCGGTATCAGTTTCACCTTCGCGCTTGCTCCGATGGGCGTCTTCGCTCTGGCTCCCCATCTCATGCATGGCAGGGAGAGCGGCCTTGGATATGGCGTCCTGGCCGGCATGCTGAACATCGGCGTCCTCTTTGGCCCTGCGATCGGCGGCATCGTGCGTGACGCGACCGGCAGCTACCTCGCAAGCTTCATCATGGCGGGCGTCCTGACGAGCATTGGGGCAGCCTGCGTCCTGCTCCTGCGCCGACCAGTCCTCGAGAACGCCTGATGGCCCCACGCCCCGTGAGGTCCACGTGGAGGTCCGAGCTGCTCCTGCTACTGGCCGTCGTGCTCTGGTCGACGACGTTCGCCGTCATGAAGGAGAGCCTGAGCAGCATTTCGCCCGCGCTTCTGGTCCTTGTCCGCTTTGCCATCGCCTCGGCAGTCGTGTACATGCTCTTCCGGCGCAGGATCGCATTCAGTTGGCACAATCTGCTGAAAGGGCTGGCCATCGGCATCCCGGAATACCTTGGGTTCATGCTGCAGGTCACGGGACTCACGATGACGACGGCAAGCAAGAACGCCTTCATCACGGGCCTGGCCGTCGTCGTCGCGCCGGTCCTGTCGTTCCTCTTTCTGCGCGAGAAGCGCTCATGGAAGGTTGCGCTGGCACTTCTCCTGGCGGTGAACGGTCTCTGGATCATCTCCTTCGGGTTCACGCTGCGCATCGGCGGCATGGGTATGGGGGACTTCCTGACGCTGCTGTGCGCCCTGGCCTTCGGCATGCAGGTGTTCATGATCCACCTGTTTTCGGACAGGGAATCCTTCTACGCCAGCACGTTCTTCCAGTTGCTGACCGTCGCCATGTGTGCCCTCGTCTACGCCCTGGCGACGAAGCAGACACTCGTCGTGAACGCTGTGTCATGGCCCTCTCTGCTGTACCTCGCCGTCTTCACGACTGCCATCACGCTCCTGCTGCAGAACCGCTTCCAGCACGACATGACGGTCGCGCAGGCCAGCGTCATCTACTCACTGGAACCCGTCTTCGCCAGCCTGCTGGCTGTCCTGTTCATCGGCGAACACATAGGTCCAGCCGTCCTCGTGGGCGGTGTCCTCATGTTCGTGGCGTCAGCGATCTCGTAACAGGCCGGACAGACGATGCAACACGAATTGAGACGCTACTGGACCACCATCTGCCACCTTGGCACCAACATGCAGCTGCTGCTTGTCGGCGCAGCCCTGCTGGGACTGGGGAACGGTATCTTCATGACCTTCTTCAACCTGTATCTTAAGCAGGGTGGATTGGGTGAGGCCTTCCTTGGCCGTCTGAACTCCCTCGGGACGATCGGGTCACTTGCCCTTGCCATTCCGGCAGGACTCCTGGTAACACGCCTCGGCAGCAGAATGTCGCTCGTCCTCTCGTGCACGCTCATCGCCGTGTTGGGCGCCCTCCAGGCCAACGTCCTGGTGCCCGCGCTGCTCGTCGTTCTGCAAATCGGCATTTCAGCCAGCAATATGCTCTATGGAGCCGCCTACAATCCGGAGATGATGCGCAGTACCGACCCCGGGGACCGGCAGGTCGCCTTCAGTCTTGCGTTCACCGCGACGACCGCCGCGTCGGTCGTCGCGTCGGTCGTCGGAGGACTCCTGCCGCGCCTGTTCGCCCGTTTCGGAGCATCGCCCGTCACCGGGCTCCGCCTGACCCTGGTCGTGGGAGCAATATTCATCCCCGCAAGCACCGCCGTCTTCATGCGCCTGCGGGAATATCAGCATGACAATGGTAGGCAGACAGTGGACGCCTCACGTTCCGTCCAGAGCGAGCCAGAAGTCACGTCCTCATGGAAGCGCTTCGCCGTCCGGTATGCGGTCGTCAACGTCATCATCGGGTTTGGCGCCGGGCTCAGCATCCCGTACCTCAACCTCTATTTCGCTGACCGCTTTCATGCGAGCACGGTGGCCGTCGGCAACCTGTTCGCCATGAGCAACGTCGTCCTCACGGTCGGTGTCCTGCTGGCTCCATGGCTCGTCCGCCGAGCAGGCATCATACGCACGATCGGGGTCACCGTCGGGGGCTCGCTCGTATTCCTGGTCATCATGGCGTTCACGCACAATATCATCATCGCCGCCCTGGCATTCTGGATGCGCGCAGGTCTCATGATGTGTTCGACGCCGGTCACGGACAAGTTCTGTCTGGAGCTGGTGCCACCGGACAAGCGTTCCGTGGCGCACAACATCTTTATGATGGCATGGACCGGGTCCTGGGCCATTTCGACAGCGCTGGGGGGCTGGCTCATCCAGAAGACGGGGTTTGCTCTGCCTATGGTCCTGACGGCCGCCATCTATGGCATCTACCTCGCCGTCTTCATCTTGTCCTTCCGTCACCATCCAACAATGCAGTACCCCAGCTCTGTCTGCCCGGCGACGATCCCCGCACAGACCGACTAGTCGACTGCAATACTACAGAGAACCCACCACGGGAACGGACCTTCGTCAGCCTGAGCCGGTCCGTTCGGCCAGGAGTCGCCAGACCAGCAAGGCGGCATCTCCACGTGTTATCGGTTTGCCGACGTAGTCCATGACCTGGTCGAACCCATGCTGCCTGCAGACGATACGCAGGGCGTTATCACCGACGGGGTCATTCATCTGGGTCTTTATGGCAGTGACCTCGCCACCGAAACCGGCCGCCGTCAGGAGCATGTTGATGCCCTCACTCCCATTCATCCACTGCTTGGGCTGAAACGAAAGGTCGATCAATCCGTCGTCGAGGTAAGCGTCGCGCAAGGAGATGAACATCCAGCTATCGCGCTGGATGCCCCACGGAGAGCCCTCTGTCCGCTTGGTGCGCAGCCCAAACCAGACGTGCCGGATCTGTTTGCGCACATCCAGCACATGATTCCACGCGCCTGTCGTCCACACATACGCGCGCATCCAACCGTTCGCCTCGTTGCCTACAGAGGGGATCTCAAGGCGCTGTAACGTCAGCTGTGGCCGCTGCAGAACACGTTCCAGAAGGACCACGAACTCGCCGCCGGTCACCTGACGGTCGAGATGAAGGTCACTATCAGGGGTACCCACGAGAATGTGCGCGTCCAGCAAGCTCTGGATGCGGGCATCCATAGGAGCGATGGTCACTGTGGGCTGTGCACGCACGCCGCCTGGGCAGCCCACGATGAGGACGAAAGCGACGAGCAATACTATTCCACATCTCGCGCAGGTTCTCATGATACCGTCTTCTCCCGGTCAGGTGTGCACTCACTCATACGCCCTGCAACCTCCGTGTCGCTGCGTTGTGCTGGTTTGTTCCTGCAGTCGCCCCATGCTACCACCCGCCATGACGCTGTCAAGCGTGCAGGAAGGAGATACCGAGCCCTCGCGAGACGTGAGTACCACGAACAACGCAATCAGCGGCCCCTGTGCCTGCCCATGTGGGGCATGAGCCCCGGCGCCTGCAGCTTGGGAGGCTTCTCGCCGGTGAGTAGTGCGCGCAGTTGGGCGATCTTGTCGCGCAGCGTGGCGGCTTCCTCGAACTCCAGCGACTCGGCGTGCGCCAGCATCTCTTCGTTGAGTTCGATGACCAGGGCTTGCACCTCGGTAGGCGACATCTTCGCCAGCATCTCCTTGCCCAGCTTCTCGACCTCGTCCGGTTTGCGCCACGGCAGGTCGATAAGCTCCGAGATGGCCTTATGGATAGTCTGGGGCGTGATGCCATGCTCCTCGTTATAGTTCAGCTGATACTCCCGGCGCCGGCGCGACTCCGCCATGGCGCGGCTCATCGAGCCGGTGATCTCGTCGGCGTACATGATGATGGTGCCGGACACGTTGCGAGCAGCCCTGCCCATGGTCTGCAGGAGGGACGTCTCGCTGCGCAGAAACCCCTCCTTGTCGGCGTCCAAAATGGCGACCAGGGAGACCTCCGGCAAGTCCAGACCTTCGCGCAGCAGGTTGATGCCAACCAGGACGTCGATGTCGCCCGAGCGCAGCTGTCGCAGGATGTGAACGCGTGCGAGCGCATCCAGGTCGCTGTGCAGATACTGCGCCTTGATGCCTTCCTGCTGGAGATAGTCCGCCAGCAGCTCCGAACTCTTCTTCGTCAGCGTCGTGACGAGCACGCGCTCCTGCTTCTCGACACGCTGTCGTATCTCGCCGATCAGGTTGGGCACCTGGTCCTTACTGGGACGCACTTCGATGACCGGATCGACGAGGCCCGTGGGGCGCAGGAGCTGCTGCGCGACCTGCGTCGAGACCTGGTACTCGTAGTCCGACGGCGTCGCGCTGACGAAGATGGCCTGCTGGACATACCGCATGAACTCATCGAACATGAGTGGACGGTTGTCGAGCGCCGATGGCAGGCGGAAGCCGTAGTCGATCAGCGTCTGCTTGCGCTGGTGGTCGCCGTTGAACATCCCGCGGATCTGCGGGACACTGATGTGCGACTCGTCCACGAACAGCAGGAAATCCTTGGGCAGAAAGCTCAGGAGCGTGTACGGCTGGGAACCGGGCGCACGGCCGCTGAAGTAGCGGCTATAGTTTTCGATGCCGGTGCAGTAGCCGGCCTCGCGCAGCATCTCGACGTCATTTTTGGTGCGCTCCTCGATGCGCTGGGCCTCCACGAACTTGTTCAACGANNCTCCTTGATGACCTGGCGCGAGCCCAGGTCGAACTCCTGGATCTTCTCGACCGTGCCGTCCAGCGAGAGCCGGATGCGGATGCCGGTCTCCGTCTCCTTCGGCATGACCTCCAGCGTCGACCCGCGCACGCGAAAGGAACCACCCTTGCCCACGTCGTCGACGCGTTCGTAGCGGAGCCCGATGAGCGACCGGGCGATGTCGTCGCGCTTCATGGCCGCGCCCTGTGTCACGGTCAGCAGTCCCTCGCGGTATTCCTCCGGCGAGTCCCAGCCGTAGATACAGCTGACCGAACTGACGACGATGACGTCCTTGCGCTCAACGAGCGAACGGATGGTCGAGTGTCGCAGGCGGGCGATGTCCTGGTTGATGTCGGCGTCCTTCGCGATATACAGGTCGATCGTAGGGACATACGCCTCGGGCTGATAGTAGTCGTAGTAGCTGACGAAATACTCGACCGCGTTCTCGGGGAAGAAGGCCTTGAACTCGCTGTACAGTTGCGCGGCAAGCGTCTTGTTGTGGCTCAGGATGAGGACAGGGCGATCGAACTCCTTGATGACATTCGCCATCGTAAACGTCTTGCCGGAGCCGGTGACGCCGACCAGCGTCTGGAAGCGGTCGCCCTCGTTGATGCCGGCAATCAGCTTGGCGATGGCCTGCGGCTGGTCCCCAGACGGTTCAAATGGTGCCTTCAGCTTGAAGATGCTCAATTGTGAATCCCTAAGTACCAGGTACAGTGGTCTTCACATTTCTGTGAATATGGCGACGCTGCTTGTCCAGGTTCGCCGGACGCGGCTTGCCGATGCACTCACGGACATAGGACAGGAATGGACCATTCGGGTCCCCCGGCGCACCACGGAAATCGACCGGCAACCAGTCCATGTCGAGCCATGAGGGCGGCGGGACAAGCCCGGACATGGCAGCACAACTCGACCAGCGCCACTCCTCCGGAGAATGCACCAGCTGGGCCCGTAGAGGATTGAGCAGCAGGTAGCTTGCCGCATCGATCAGGTAATTGTCATTGAGCACGAGCCCCGACCAGTAGCGGTCCTGGAACACGTGACCCGAATGCTCATATCTCCAGTTGTACCGCATGGTGTACTGCAGGTCCAGTTCCTTCATCCCCAGAGACAGGTTGGGTTGAGGGGTCTCCAGCAGCAGATGGTAGTGGTTGCCCATCAGGCAATACGTGTAGATCCGCCAGCCAAACTTCGAGACGACGTCGCTCATAATGCCCAGGAAGGCTTTCCAGTCTACTTCTTCCCGGTAGATCATCTCCTGGCCGTTGCCCCGGTTGGTCACGTGATACACGGCTCCCTCATACTCGATGCGCGGTGCTCTGCCCATCTCACATACCTCCATAATGAACTGGTATATTAATTGTGAATATCATTGTACCTGGTACTTAGGGATTCACAATTCGCGGGGCCAGCCGAGAAGAGGGGTTGGTGGGGCGGAGCCGCCGCATTCAAGGAAGGCCTGTTCGATGTTCATGACGTGCGCTTCGGCGTTCGCGCCCGGGTTGCGGAAGACCATGTCGGCACACGCCGCCACAGCTGCCTGGACGGTACCGCCCGCGAGGACGACTGCTTCGATCCGTGTGCGCAGCTCGGACAGGTACGAGCGGTCTGCGTTGATGCGGCCCGTGATTTCGGCACGGTCGCGCGTGAAGCTCCCATGACCGGGAACCAGGAGGTGGATCTCCATCGCGGCGAACATGCCGAGCGTCCGCTCGAACGCATCGAGCCGGTCACTCACGAATGGGATCTCGAGGTCGCTGAGGAGGTCTCCGGCCCACAGGCACGCAGCGTCGGGGTCGTACATCGACAGGTGATCGCGCGCATGTCCGGGCGTATGAACCAGCTGGACACGGATGTCCCCGACCATGAGTCCGATGATATGGTCGACGGTCTGATCGGGCATGGGCGGGTCGAACGTGACGTCAGTCGCAACGCCTTCCGCCTCCTCATAGCGCCGAATCGAGCGCCGCGTGTGCTCCAGGTCGAGGGCGGTCTGAGCGATGTACGCCTGGTGAGCCACGACGTGGGCACCGGGGAACCGCGCTGCTCCCAGGAGGTGGTCCCAGTGGTGATGGGTGAGCACGACCGTTTCGACCTTCAGCTGCTGCGCCTCGCAGAAAGCGGCGATGTCCTCCACCTCGTCGGGAAGGAGTGCCGGGTCAATGAGCGCGGCAAGACCCGCGTCGTGCAGGATGCCCGTGTTCATGGCATATCCGCGGCACTTCGCCGTCCAGAGATGCGGCGTCAGTGCTTCGAAGTGCAGGCTCATGTCAGAGGACCTTCACCAGGGGCAGCACGTAGCACCAGACCAGAACGACCAGACATGCACTGCCGGCCAGCACGAACAGGTGCCAGATCTCGTGGAAACCCACGATACCGGGCCAGGGATTTGGCTTCTTGATCGCGTACAGCAGGGCCCCGACGCTGTAGGCAAGACCCCCGGCCAGCATCCAGGCGATGCCGCCCCACCCGACGGCATGCTGAAGCGGGATCATCGCCCACACGGCGAACCAGCCGAGCGCGACGTACAGTGCGGCCTTGACGCCCCGGGGAGCGTCGAGCCAGAAGACGTCGGTCAGGATCACGGCCCCGGCCAGTCCCCACACGGCCCAGCAGAGCCACGTGCCCACGCTGCCCCGCAGCGCGATGAGACAGACGGGTGTGTAGGACCCTGCGATGAGGATGGAGATGCTGACGTGGTCGAGCCTGCGCAGCATGACGTGGGTTCTGGGACTGACATCGAGCAGATGGTACGAGGCACTCGCAAAGTACAGGAGGACCATGCTGAGGCCGTAGACGAGGAAGGGGACGGCCGCCCTGGCGCCTCCGCGAATGTCGGCCGCCCTGGCGAGCAGAACCGTAACGACGATGGCGGCAAGGCCCCCGACCAAGTGCGAAATGCCATTGAAGTGCTCCTTGAGCTTGACCACGAGCGCCTCGCCTCCTAGGTCGTCTTGTTCAGGGTAACGGTGACGGTACGTGGTAGTGGATCGTACACGATCTCCGCGCCGAAGGTCTCGCTGATGAAGCGGAGAGGAAGCATGGTCCTGCCGCCGCTGATACGAGGCGCCACCATCGGGTTGGCCGGATCGATGAGCACGTCAATGCCATCAACCGTCGCTTTCGGCTTACCGATCCACAGTTCGACCTTCTTGCTGCCGAGGAGCGTGACCTTCTGCTCTTTGGAATCCCAGAGGACCTGTGTCCCGAGCGGTGTGGCAATATACCGGATAGGAAGGATGGTCCGCCCGTTCTCGAGCTCGGGCGCGGTGTCCATGGGGATGGTCACACCGTTCATGACGACGGCCGGCTTGTCGAGAGTGAAAACAAGGATGATCTTCGTGATAGGACTCGTCATGATGATGGGCTGTACCTCAACAGGCCCCACCGGATTACTGACGTCTCCCCGAATGTCCTCACACAAGACCCAGTAGTAATAGGGCGTCCGCTGGAGCGGACCAATGTCGACGAATTGCGTCGCATCGGGTTTTGTCTCGGCCACGAGTTCGGCTTTCTGGATGTCCGGCGCACCTTGACTGCGGTAGATATCATAGCGCAGGACAGTGTAGCTGCCTGCTGTCGATGGCGACCACGTGATACGGACCTGGCCGATCTCTCCGGCCGCAGCAAGAGCACCCGGATCGGCCGGACCCTGCAGTACCCCGACGGGGTTCCCAGGGTTGAATCCTCCATACAGGTCGCCATAGTGCACAGGCTGTGGCGTGGGGATCCATCCGACCGGGCTGACAACAAGGGCAGGGCTGGGCGGTGTGACCGCGACCGGGGGCCACAGTGGCTGCCCGTCGCTGCCGAGGACCTGCCGCGCCATCAGGGCAAGAATGCTGTCCTGAAAGTGCCTTCCGCCGGGCGTGTTGGGGTTGTTGGTAGACGAGAAGCCGTTATAGGCCCAGATGGCGTAGTACCAGTTCTCCAGAACGTTCCGGTCGCGGTCGCCGATGCCGGGCGTCAGCTTCCACTTGCCATCGAGCATCTTGGCTCCGGTATCGATGTTGTAGTCGATGTCGGTCATGAGACGGGCGACGTCGGTGCGCCCCGAACTGTTGATCTGCATGATACCTATGTCCAGCGAGGTCGTATCCGACCCTGTGACCGTGTTGCCGTTTGCGTCGAACTGACGCCATCCCGATTCCTGGTAGGCGATGGCCATCAGGATGACCGAGGGCACGTTGTAGCGCAGAGCTGCAGCCTTGAGAGACGCACGGATATACGTGACGGGAGGGTTCACCCCAAGGGGCGTGCCCAGAGCCGTGCCGGGACCGACGCACAAGGACAATACCATTGCAACGATAAGGACAAGAACGATCGAGCGGTTCGACAAGCACATCTTGCTCAAGGCTTTATGCACCTCATTCCAGAGAGATTGACCAGCTCAACACAATCGGCACCCACGGTGTACAACCATGCATCAATATGGTGCATGCGCGCACTGGTTGGACGCACGTCACGCACTCCTTGTTCCTCGCGAAACAAGCACCGGGGGACATGTTCCCCACTGCCATCGTGCAACAACAATCAATCCTGTCCCGACAGGACGAAGCGGGCGCCTGCCGCCTCCATCGCTTCCTGAGCACGCTGTCCGTCGCCAGGATTGACCTCTACGGCGGCAATGGCGTCACCGATGACGGTGACGCCGAACCCGAGTCGACGTGCGTCGAGCACCGTCTGCAGAACGCAGTAGTCAGTCGCAAGACCGCAGACATACAGCATCTCGATGCCCCGGCCGTGCAGCCAGCTCTCAAGGTCCTCGCTGGTCGCCTCGAACGCACTGTAGCCGTCGTCGGCGTTGCCCGTCCCTTTGTCGAGGACCAGCAGGAACCGCTCAGTGTCCAGTCCAGCTCTGAATTGTGCGCCGTATGTGCCCGCGATACAGTGAGGAGGCCAGTTGGTGAAGTGGACGCTGTTCGCGGGGTGCCAGTCGCGTGAGGCGACGACCGTCGCGAACCGTGGCATCCATGCGTTGATGACCGGAATGATGGTGTCCCCTCCGTCCACGGCCAGAGTTCCGCCAGGGCAGAAGTCATTCTGGACGTCGACAACGAGCAGGGCCGACTCTGGACCGAAGGATTCCTGACTCATGATGACCGGGTCTCGATCAGGCTACGCCGAAGGTCGAACAGCTCACGGCTCACGCCGATGTGATAGGCGTGCGGGTTGGCAAAACGCTTGTGCTCGCCGTACAACAGGGAGAACCGCTGGGCACTCCATGTTCTGGTCTCGAGAAGGGTGGGAAATGTGTACACGAGTTCGCCATTCTTGACGATCTCCTTACGAATCTTCTCGCGCTTCAGTCCTGCCACCTCGGTCTTCTTGTAGTCGAAGTCCGGGTGCATCAGGACGGTCGGTTCGTTGTCGCCCCGTGCCAGACACAGACCGTCGAGCAGCCAGAGACCGTCCCCGGCGTCATAGTACCGGTACAGTTCCTTCTCTCCCGGGATGTTGATCTTGGCCGGGTTTTCGGAGATCTTGATGATCGGCCTCCCTTTGAGCTGGACCATCTTGTAGACGCCGTCCAGCGCACCATCGCTGTAGCCAGTCACCAGGCGTGTCCCGACACCAAACATGTCGATGGGGGCGCCCTGGTCCACGAGTGATTCGATGACGTACTCGTCGAGTTGGTTGCTGACCGAGATCTTGACGTAGTCCAGTCCATGCTCGTCGAGCACAGCCCGCACCTTCTTGCTAAGATACGCGAGATCACCGGAGTCCAGACGCACGCCCTGGAGATGGTGACCCTGCTTTTCCAACTCCTTGCCGACGATGACGGCGTTGGGCAGTCCCTGCCTCAAGGTGTCATAGGTGTCGAGGAGCAGGACGGAGTCGTCGGGATGCATCTGTGCATAGGCGCGGAATGCCTCCAGCTCCGAGTCAAAGCTCTGGATCCAGCTGTGGGCCATGGTCCCGCCCACGGGCACGCCTTCTTCGAACGCCAGAAGGACGTTGGATGTCGAAGCGACACCGCCCACGAAGCACGCCCGGCTGGCGCCCATGCCGCCGTCTCCCTGCGCGCGTCTGAGACCGAAGTCGACGATGCTCCTCCCCTTGGCCGCGCACACCATACGACGTGCCTTGGTGGCGATGAGCGTCTGGAAGTTCACCATACTGAGGATGAGACCCTCCAGAAGCTGGGTCTCGATGAGTGGACCCTTGACGCTGATAATGGGTTCCCCCGGAAAGATGACCTCGCCTTCGGGCACAGCCGTGATGTCACCGGTAAACCGCATCTTCTCGAGAACCTGGAGGAAGTCGTCCTTGTACCCGAGCAAACTCAGGTAGCCAAGTTCCTCCGACGTGAAGCGCATGTTGAGCACGTACTCGACAGCGTCGCGCAGGCCTGCCGCGATAGCGTATCCGCCTCCGTAGGGATTCTGCCGATAGCAGATGTCGAACACGGCCTCGTCCCGCCCCTTGCCGGACAGGTAGTAACCCTGCGTCATGGAATACTCGTAGTAGTCCGTATAGAGTGGCGAGAATCTGCGGTGATACGCCTGTCCACGTCGTTCATCCATGGTTTTGCTCCTTTCAATTCACGATGCCGGTAGCTCAGTACAGTTCAGTATACCCACAATGTGTTCCTGCGGCCACCATCCAGCATGAGTCCCATCCTTGCAAAGGTTCGCACAAACTCTAGAATGACAGCATGATACAAGTCTCTGGATCCCATACAGGAGGATGACTATGAAGCATCTCTTCTCTGAACTGGACGTGGCGGGAGTCCGCCTCGCAAACCGTATTGTCCTGCCACCTATGGCAACCGAGCAGGCTGATGTGGAGGGCCATCCGAGCCCTGCGACGGCCGGCTATTACGGATCACTGGCCGCCACAGGCGTGGCCCTGGTCGTTGTGGAACACTCTTATGTCGCCCCGGAAGGGCGCGCTTCACCCCGTCAGATGTCGCTGGCATCGGACACCGACGTGTCTGGACATGCCGCCATTACAACAGCAATCCACGCCGCCGGTGCCCTGTGCTCTGCCCAGATAAGCCATGCCGGGTCGAATCGGCGGGCGGAGATGCCTGGAAGATGTCTCGGCCCAAGCGC
>NZ_QXIU01000065.1 GCF_003570935.1 Candidatus Cryosericum odellii | reverse complement strand
ACCGAGCATACAGCTAAGACAAAACTTGCTCTGGATATGGCTCGCAAGTCTGGTTATGCCCCCGAAAAAGTCGTCGACGCTGTGAAACAACTCGACAAACTCGCTCAGAAGGGCATTGTCCACAAGAATACGGCTGCCCGTAAGAAGTCGCGCCTGATGAAGAAGGCGAACGCCGCCAAGGTTGCGACCAAGGCTACTGCGTCGTAAGAACTACTGCTGAAAGCAACCGCTCAAGGGCTACCAGCGCACTGCTGGTGAGCCCTTTTTTCGTTTCATATTCGATTTCCTCGAGGCGCTCCAGCATAGCCTCGAGTTCACGCAGCTTGATATGACCTGCCGCTGAGAGAAGAGCACTGAGCGTGTAGTCGTCGAGATATTGATGCTGGGTGCGCAGACACCAGGCACGAAGGTCGGCCTTCGGCCGGTTCGACTTCGAAACGAGTTTTGCATTCAACAACCGCACGAACCCGAGTTCCACGTCATAGAGAATGGTTGTGTCTGGTGCCCCAGAAGCTGACAGGTCATAAAGCGCTGTCGCCGCGCGATCGTATCTCCTGAGAGAGATAGCCTCGACAAGATCAGCAGCAGCTGCAATGTGACACCGAGGCACGACCTCGCGGACATCTGCGACCGTAACGGCCGCGCCGGTATACGCAAGGAGTTTGTCGATCTCGCTTCGCATAAGAAAGAAACTGCTTGCTGTTCGCTCCATGAGCTCGTGGACCGCCTGGTCCTCTATTGCACGCCCGTCGAACCGCTTCTTGATCCAGGAACGCACCGCACTCGGGGGCACGGCATAGCTGGTAATCACATATGCCTTTTTCAGCAGCTCTGAAGGAACTTTGGCGGGGTCGGCAAAAATGACAGTAGTGGTGCTGCCAGAAAGAAACAGGGGAGCTATAGTACTCAAGCGCTTCGCTCCCTTGTCTTCGAGACCGTTGATGACGAGAACCTTGCGCCCGGACCCGAAGCTCTCGCTGCCGAGGAACTCCCGAAAACCATCCACGTTGTCGTCGCTTCCCTCAAACTCAGCATAATCGAAAGCACGGAAAGCTTCCGCTACCAGTGAGCGCGCTGCGTCTTTCGCCTGTGGAACAAAATAGTCGTCTCCGGGCGCGAAGACATAGAGCGACGCTGGCTTCTTACCCCTGAGGCTTGTGAGGCCCTCAGTCACCGAGACGTCGTTGGATTCTGACGCGTATCCCTTGGCTGCTGTCATTGCTCCCGGTCTATGGATAGATCTTCTCGAGCAAGCGAGGGAACGGGACTGTTTCCCGCACGTGCGGCAGCTTGCAGATCCACGCTACTGTCCGCTCGACGCCAAGACCAAACCCGCTGTGCGGGACCGATCCATACTTACGGAGGTCCAGATACCACTGGTAGTCTGCTTCAGCAAGTCCCTCGGCATGAACCCGTTCGAGAAGCAACTCATAGTCGTCTTCGCGCTGCCCACCTCCGATGATCTCGCCGTATCCCTCAGGAGCCAGCAGGTCAGCACACAGTACCGTCTGCGGATTGGCAGGGTTTGTCTTCATGTAGAACGCTTTGAACGACTTGGGGTAGCTGTGAACAAAGACGGGTCGTTCGAACTGGTTCGAGATGAGCGTCTCCTCGTCCCCACCGAAATCATCGCCCCACTGTATCGGCGAACCGACCTTCTGGAGGAGCTTCACTGCTTCATCGTAGGAGATACGTGGAAACGGCGTCGCTATCTTCTCAAGCGGAGCAATCTCGCGCTCGATGATGGCCAGTTCCTCTCGACGTTTCTCGAGGACCTGCTGTACGATATATGTCACGAATTGCTCCTGGACATCACAGTTCTGAGACCAATCGCAATATGCCATCTCGGGCTCGACCATCCAGAACTCGGTCAGGTGCCGACGTGTCTTGGACTTCTCTGCGCGAAACGCAGGACCAAAACAGTAGACTTTCCCAAAGGCCATGGCCGTCGCTTCGTTGTAAAGCTGGCCGCTCTGCGACAGATAAGCCGGTACGCCAAAATAGTCGGTCGAGAACAGAGTCGAAGAACCTTCGCAGACATTGGCGGACAGGATGGGCGCGTCCATGAGCAGGAAGCCATTGTCATCGAGGTAGTCACGGATGCTTTTGACGATCGTGGCACGTATGCGCATGATCGCCCACTGGCGCTTCGAGCGCAGCCACAGGTGCCGATTGCTCATCAGGAAGTCCACGCCGTGCTCCTTGGGGGTTATCGGGTAGTCCACCGCTGCTTGATGGACTTCGACCTTCTCAACATGCATTTCGTGGCCGCCTGGTGCTCGATCTTCTGCATGGATCACACCAGTGATACTGATGCTGCTCTCCTGCGTGAGGTGGCGCACCGCCTCGAACGTCGATTCTTCGACGTCACTCTTGGCGACGACACACTGCATGATACCACTACCGTCCCGAACAAGGACGAACGCTACTTTCCCGCTGCTCCGGCTGTTGTAGACCCAACCATTGATGGTCTGGACCTGCCCGACGTAGTCTGCTGCCTTGTCGATGTACATGATTACTTCTCCTCCAGCGATTTCTGGTGTGGGCACACTGTCGAGTTCAGGTTCGCCCCACATTCAGGGCATAGCCCCTTGCAGTCCTCTTTGCACAATGGAAACTCGGTGACTTCGATGAGCAGGTGCTGGCGTACCACATCAGAAACGTCGAGCACATCTGACTCAAGCGCAAACACGTCTTCCTGGTCAGGATCATCTTCTCCATTGAGAAGGTATGTTTCATTGACGTCGAACTCGACGTCCTCCACGACCGGGTCCAGACATCTCACACAAGGCTGACTCACCCTCGCATCGAATGCCCCGGAGAACTGATAGCCGATTCCGAGATTGCTCAGGACGAACTGTCCCGTCACTGGCTCAATAAGCACAACTCCAGGGGTATCTCCGACCGAGTTTTCCTCGAACGTGAACGATTGACTGCTCCCTTCCTCAATGTTCAGTTTCTGGAGTTCGAATCTCATTGTTATTCTCCTCCACATGAAACTGCCTCTCCGATGCCTTGACGGTCTCAGTCAATTTCATCAAAATCTGCTCCAGCTGCTCCAGCATCTTGAGCGAATAGTCGTCAGCCTGCTGTTCAGCCGCCTTCCGCGCAGCCACAACCTCTGCCATCATGCGCTCTCGTTCGACAACGGCGGAACGTACAATTTCATTGTCTGCGACCAGGTCATCGTGTGAGCGCTGGCCATCCTCTATCATTCGGCCGCACTGTCGTCTGGCATCGGTCATCAATGCGTCACGCTGTTCCAGAAGGGCGCTCGCATTGCGCACCTGTTCCGGGAATGCCGTGCGGAGATGTGCGATTGCATCTGCGAGTTCCTCGTCCTTGATGAGACGATAGCCAAGCAACCTGCCGCTCCGCTCCCTCACCTGATCAATGCGGTCGATAATGTCCTGTAGCGTAAGCTTCTCAATCATGCGTTCCTCCTCTAGCCCGAGACAGGCCAAACACAATCCTGTCGGCAACACACGCAGGCACCAAGTCTCGAATGTCCCCGCCTCCTTCGTACATCTGTTTGATGAGTGAGGAGGAAACGAAGAAATGCTCCTGCGAGCTCATGAGATAGATGATATCCACATTCGGGTCGAGGTGCCGATTCGCCCAGGCGAACTGTACCTCATAATCAAAGTCCGACACGGGCCGCAATCCGCGCAGCATGATGTTGGCACCCACGCGCTTCATAAAATGAACGACCAAGTCCTCAAAGCCTTCCACCACGACATTCGAAATATGCCGCGTTGCACTGCGGACCATGTCGACGCGCTCGTCGAGCGACCAGATTGGAGTCTTATACGCTATGGCAGCCACGCCAACAACGAGGTGGTCGCACAAGCGCGCTCCACGCTCAATGATGTCAACATGTCCTCTGGTGACCGGGTCAAATGTGCCCGGATAGACGATTGTATCCATATGTCCCATAGACCTCATCTTCAAGTGTAGTCAAAAGGCGCGCGATGAAAAGAAAAAGAGGGGCGCCTTTCGGCGCCCCTCCTCATGATATTGGCACATTCAGGCCAAGAGCACCTTGCTCAGAAAACTCTGTGTACGCTCCTGCTGAGGATGCTCAAATACCTCAGAAGGAGATCCAGTCTCGATGATAAGGCCCTGATCCATGAAGATGACACGGTCGGCGACTTCCTTCGCAAAACCAATCTCATGTGTGACGACAATCATTGTCATGCCCTCGTCTGCAAGTTTAACCATCACGTCGAGGACCTCATGGATCAACTCCACGTCAATGGAGGACGTCGGCTCATCGAACAGCATGAGCTTCGGGTGCATGGCAAGCGCACGCGCTATGGCCACCCGTTGTTGCTCACCACCACTCATCTGAGCAGGCTTGTGATCAGCACGATGCGACAGACCGACCTTCGCCAGAAGTTCCATTGCCTCAGTCTCAGCCGTTTTTCGAGCCACCTTCTTGACAGCGATAGGCCCCAGAGCGACGTTCTGAAGAGCGGTAAGGTGAGGAAACACGTTGAACTGCTGAAACACCATGCCGATGTCTTCTCTCAGTCTGCGAATGTCATACTTGCCTGACTCGACGAGCTTGCCGTCGAATGTTATGCGGCCAGCCGACGGGGGCTCTATCCAATTGATGCATCTCACCAGTGTACTCTTGCCAGAACCTGAGGGACCCATCAACACAAGCCGTTCCTTGAAATCCATGTCGAAGCTGACTCCCTTGATGACTTCGAGAGAGCCGAACGACTTGTGCAACTCGTCGACGACGAGCAGCTTCCCCTGTGATACCATCATGTCGCCAGTCATCTCACTCTACCTTCTTTTCGAGATTTCGGGACCACTGCATGACCGGCGTGGTCATGATCAAGTAGATGATTGCTGCACCGATGTACGGCGAGAAGACATTGTACGTGCGGGCGCCGATAATCTTCGCCTTGAAGAGAAGATCCTCCATCGAGATGAAGGCGACCAGGGAAGTATCCTTGATCAACGCCGCAAACTCATTGGCAAGCGGCGGCAGAACTCGCCGGAACGTCTGCGGGAGGATAACGTGGCGCAGTGTCTGCGCCTGACTCATACCCAGCGAGAAAGCAGCTTCAGACTGTCCCTTGGGGATCGACTCGACGGCGGAACGGAATACCTCGGCAATGTAGGCAGCGTAGCACACTGCAAGGGAAACCGCGGCGGCGGGGAACTGAGGCAGGTTCAGTCCTATCCTCGGGAGAGCATAGTACACGATGAGAATCAGCAGCAAAGCCGGCGTCCCGCGCACAGCCTCGATGTAAACACGCGTAATGGCGCCGATGACCCTTCCCCCAAACATGTTCAACAATCCCACCAGCAACCCAGCGACAGTCGCAAAGATCATCGAGACGACCGTGAGCGAAAGCGTAGTCCATGCACCTGCCAAGAGAAATGGCAAGTTTTCGAAGATGATCGACCACTTAAACATTTTCCGTTACCCCGACCACAACTGTTATTTGGGCAGGTATGGCGGGCTGGCAAAGAAGTACTTTTGGTAGAGACTCGCGTACGTTCCATCCGCAACCACTTTGAGGAGGGCCGCATCGATGTCGCTCTTGAGTTGGGTGTCATCTTTGCGCACGGCGATGCCATACACCTGTGTCAGGTCCTGACCGGCCATTGAAGTGGTATCGAGAACTTTCAACTCAGTATGAGCACTAGCATAGGTCGTACACACAGGATAGTCGTTCACCACAGCGTCGATCTTGCCATTCTCGAGGTCCAGGGTAGCAAGCTGGATGTCGGGGTAGGAGTTGACCTTCACCCCAGTGATCAGCTTGGCATCAATCTCACCTGTCGTACCGGTCTGAACGCCGACCGTCTTTCCCACAAGATCCTCGGGTTTGGTGATAGTGTTCTTGGCGGGGTTGTACATGATGCCCATGTCCGCCCTGTAGTAAGGAATGGAGAAGAG
>NZ_QXIU01000064.1 GCF_003570935.1 Candidatus Cryosericum odellii | reverse complement strand
TCCGCTTACTATGCGAAGGACTCACCGACGCTCACAGTCATTCGTATGCTCAAGGTGAACAATCTTGGCCTCCCCGCCCAGTACTACGGCATAGCCATGCGCCTCGAAGACAAGCAGCTGAAGACCGCTGTCGATCAGGCCCTGCGGGACCTTGCCAAGGATGGCACGTACGACACCATCTACACCAAATGGTTCGGAGGAACACCCAACTTTCGTCCAGGAGACCAGAAGTCCTGACACCTCGACTGAAGCTTCCCTGAGTTCACGCCCTGCCGTACCCCGGATGGGTACGGCAGGGCGTGAATTACCAGACTTATTCTTGACCTAAAATGCTGTAGTCACGTCGATGTAACCCTTTCGCTGAGCCTGGCGACTGCCGAAAAAGACCAGGACCCACCCGAGCGCAAACAGGACCGCTGCCGACAGAGCAACTCGTCCCAGCAACTGGAACGTCGACATGTCGGAGAGAAAACTGGTAAGGATCTTCCCCGAGATCGCCCGGCGCATGAGTTCGATGAACGGACTCAAGGGGACAAACTCCGCGATCTTTGCAAATACCGCTGGAAAAGCAGTTGGAGGAAACAGCGCCCCACTGAGTACGAAGATGCCCCCAAAGAGCGCGTCGACGACATCGACGTCCAGCTTGATTGTCAGGAGGAACACAGAAGCTACGGCCAATCCCAAGCCGGCAGCCACAAGATATCCGAGGATAGCGCCCGCTATGAGGTAACCCCAATCGGGGTGGAACGGCAGACGCAGCACGGGAATGAGCCAGCACAAATTGATGATGATTCCTGCGAGCGCGATGAGATACCGAGTTGCGGCACGGCCGCACAAGTAGGTCCGGTATGAGGTGCTCGACAGGAAGATGTACTTCAGTGTCTGATAGTGTTCTCGGTCATCGTGGACACTAAACGCCATATCGAAGAACACCATGCTCAGCGAGTAGTAGAAAATGGTCCCGTAGAGTGCATATGGGAGCAGTCCCGTCTTCTGGCCGAAGATCCCGTACAAGATGATGACCGCGAGAAAACTGCCGATCGGATATGCCGCAAGGTAGAGCAGCCACACCCACTTCTTTGTCCAGTTGCTCTCGATCTGCAAGCCAATATACATAGAAGCAAGGAAACCCTTCATCACTGCCACCTGAGCGTCAGGCGCGCATCGCGCCTGGCCTTGTATTCGACAGCCCGCAGTGCCCACGATGCGGTGAATACAAACACAACACCCAGTCCAATGAGGATGAGCAACTCCCAGCGCCAGTCCAGCACCTTCACTGTAAACGAAGGCACCAGTAGCTGTCTCAGTGCGTCAAGTCCTAGTGTTGTCGGGATGAGTGCCGCGATACCGACCAGGCCCAATCCCAAGAATCGGGCGGGAAAGTAGGATCCTGAGAGAACGTTCGTCGGTTCCATGACGAGATCGGCAGTGCGCCATGCGTCGCGCCCATGGTAGAGAAACAGCGACGAGAACACGATGCCCAGCCCATACATGGAAAACAGAGTCACAAGGAAAACGAGCAAGGCCAAGGGCAGGTGCAGAACCGTGAACTGCACTTTGAACACAGCGATGCCAAAAAACAACACCGCCAGAGAACGGAGCATCGTATGCATGGCGCCGCCGACGGACAGACCGACGAGAAAGGCGGACAGTGGGGCGGGGCTCACGAGCATTAGCTCAAGGTTCCCCATTTCCTTCTCCCAGTACAACTGCGTCGCAACACCCCATAGAACGTTCACGAAAAAGGGAGTCATGAATCCTCCCAGCACTACCAGTCCGGTGAACTCAGAGCCGGTGCCAAGCGTCCGGTAGAGGTAAATGTAAGTCGTCATCGTGAAGAAACCACCCAGAACACTCGCCACGACCCAGGTCGCCTCGCGCATCTGTCCAAAAATGCGCACGTAGGCGCGCGCGTTGAGCGTCCTAAGAAACAGGAGTAGCTTCTTCTTCATCTTCGAACCTCCTGCCCACCATCTTGAGGAACGCGTCTTCCAGGGTAGGCTCAAGCTTACGCATGTACTCGAGGGTCACCCCCTGCTCTGCCAGTGCGGTGATGAGACGGGCGATGTCACTCTCGTGCATCAGGTGTGCGATGAGCATTGGACTGTTCGTCACTTTGTCAGCACCCAGGGTGAGATCGTTCCCCTCGCCCATGAATGCAATAATCAGGTCAAGCCGGTGTGCGTCGAGCCGATCGACCGTGATCTCGTAATGCGCCCTGCTGTCCAGGTCCTGCTTAAGTTGCGATGGAGCCGCATTCGCAAGGATGAGCCCATGGTTGATGATAGCGACGCGCGAACAAAGTTCGTCGGCTTCTGCCATGTAGTGTGTTGTCAGAATGACCGAGCGTTCCGGCTTCTCGATCACCCAGTCTCGGACTATACCGCGGATGATGACGCTTGCCTCCACATCAACTCCCAGTGTAGGTTCATCGAGGAACAGCACCCTGGGATCGGTGACGAGGCCGCGCACGAGGTTCACCTTCTGCCTCATGCCGGTAGACAAGCGGTTCATCTGCTGACGCCTCCCGTCCCACATGCCGACCATGCGCAGGTAGTGCTCAATTCTGACGCGGGCGACTGCAGTCTCCATGCCATAGAATTGGCTGAACATCCAGAGCTGCTCCTCGACCCTGAGTATGCCATACCCCGATGTCTCGCCTCCCGAGATCAGACTGATGAAGGGACGCACACGGGCGTAGTCCCGCTCCACGTCAAACCCTGCCACGGTGACACGCCCGGACGTGGGAAGCAGCAATGTCGACATGATCTTGATGGTCGTCGTCTTGCCGGCGCCGTTCGGGCCCAGAAGACCGAAGATCTCGCCATACGAGACGTCGAAGCTGACGCCCCGCAACGCGTGGAAAGGGGCCATACCCCTGCGATTGAAGACACGAGTGAGGTTCTCTACTTGAATAGCTGTATGCATACAGTGCTACCTCCAGAACGAGTGTGGGGAAAAGCGAACTGTATGGCAGGGGAGATTACTGACGGACTCTGTGAGAGTCAGTGACTGAGGAATTGACGGTCCTGCGTTTACTGTGGCAAACTCTTGTCTGCAGCTTGTCCAATCAACGACGCCCCTGTCATCAGTTGATGCAAATCCTGTTCTCTGTCATTGTCCTGCCTCCACATGTATGAATGTCTATACGCGCCCTCAAAGCCTGATTTTGAGACTATACCAGAGCGTATCTGTTTTGTCAAATGGTTGTATCTCGCATGAGTAGCGAGCCATCCGGTCCTCAGGGACACCGAAAGCCGCCCGGTCCCTTCTCGGGAAAAGACGGCTTTCGGCAACAATAATATTTTCAGGCTACATGAAACGCTCGAAACGCTCCTTGCCAGCCTTGCAGACTGGACAGACCAGCGGAGGCTGCGGCCTTGCACACAGGTATCCACAAACCCTGCATCGCCAGACCGGAAACGCGAGCCCGGCCACATGCACCTGTTCCATCTCCCCCGGGTGCGCAGTTGGCCCGCCGACCGGACGCCGGTCCGGAATGGAGGTTGCGGTCTTCTCACCACGACTGATCTCGGGCGAGACATACAGTGCGCAGTAGCAGGCGCCGAATTCGTCGAGGTCAGTGTCTCGGTAGTCACACGGACAGACGAGGTCGACATCCCGCTCCCTCACTCCTGACGCCAGACGGCAGGGACAGGCGCGATATCCGTAGCGTGCCTCGTTCTCCAGCAGGCCCCGGACCAGATCCCTGGCAAAAGCGTCATCAGGGTTGACAGAGTATCCTGCCTCCCGGGCTTCGAGGGTCAGCCTCTCCCAGACCTCGGCGACACGCTCGCCCGGTATTCTGCTCATTCAGCCGCGAGTTCTCGAATCTTGTCTTCCTGGAAACCTACGACACAATCCTTGTCATCCAGGACGATGGTCGGAAACGAGCACGCTGGGTTCCATTTCAGAACCTCCTGCTTGGCCAGTTCCTTGTTTCCACCCTCCTGGTCGTCGACATCGACGTAGTCATAGCCCACGCCCAGTTCCTGCAGCAGTGCCTTCGTCTTGCGACACCAGCC
>NZ_QXIU01000063.1 GCF_003570935.1 Candidatus Cryosericum odellii | reverse complement strand
GGGTACTCGATCTCGCTGGTCACAATCTCCGGTTTGTCGACTGCCTGCGCCCACGTCGAGCCCCACAGGGCGATGTTGATAGCTTCAGTGCCACTTCCCGTGAACACGACCTCATTCTGCGACGCTCCAATGGCGGCTGCAAGCCGGTTCTGTGCTCTCTCTACGAGTTCCGCGGCACCAGTGCCGCACTGCGTGAATGCTGCCGGTACCGCGTATTCATCAATAGCAGCAGTGCGCATCGCTGCCCAGACCTCAGGCGCGACCATCGTACTGCGAAAGTTGTCAAGATAAATCATTGCCTACCTCCTTTTCCTGCAGTGGACAAGAACAGCCTCGAATGCAGGATTTCTTCTTTCAGCCTATCACAAACGGGGCAAAGTCAACACACGAAAAAGCGGTGAATGCGCGTCAACGTGCAGAGTGGTGGTGGCTCAGTATGTTGTACGTACCTCTCATGTCTCTGTAGTGCCGGAGATCAGAACGGGACAGTACCAGCATCTGGCGAACAACATCGGGCTGACTGGGATACCGCTCAGCAATTGCACGGTATCCCATGAAGGCCTTGCGTTCGGCTTCCACGACAACGCCGAGTCCCTGGAGCAGAGCACCGTAGTCAAGAACCTGTCCTGGCTTCAGAGAAGCGATGGCTTCCCTATGCGGCTCATAGACAACACCCGTATATGCACGGTGCAACTGCTGCAACAGCTGAGCATGGGCAGCTTCACCGGCTGCGAGCAAGCTGAATGTTGCCTTCAGGCGCCTGTTGGGGGTCATCTCGACAAGCTGCAGGTAGCGAGTACGTACTTCGACCTCATTCTCGATTGCATCTTCCAGCAGCTCCTGGAGACTTGTCAGTGCTCCTTGCGCTTCCCGCGCAATGTGTTGTCCGACACGACTTCCCAGCGACCGAAGATACTGCAGCGCCCGCCACAGGGTGCGAAGACTGAAGACCCCACCAATCGTTCCTCCCTGTCTGACAATGTCATCCTCGAGCTGGGAGATCAGGTCGTCGCCACCGCTCAAGCGACGCGTCATCACCAGGAATACGGTGACACCTCCGAGATCGACCGAGCGGACAAATCCAGATACCGCAGGCACGACGGCCCCATCCCAGTAGGGAAAAACGAGAACAAGCCTGTCCCCTCGGACGAACGATACACCGGGGGTGCTCAGTACGCCCAGGTCAAAGCCACGGACTGCCCGCCTCGCTGAACGCTTCCATCCAGCAGGTAGAGTACTGAAGCGATCGGTCAGGCCAAAGAGCGGGGCATCCAGTGCCGCCGCTATGCCTTCAGCTACCATTCGAGAATGTCCCATAACAGAGTAGAACACCGTCTTCGTTGTCATTGAGTTGCTCCTCTGACGCAATCAGCCCACCGCCATTGTAGCCGGTGGGCTGACGAATACAACGCGAGTCTCAGGCGATCTAGAACTGGATGCCGGATTCCTCGAGCTTGAGCAGACGGGCCCACTCGTCATCGATCATCTTTTGCATTTCGACGATGACATGTTCGTTCCCAGGCTTGAACAAATGCCTGAACCGTGTCTGACCCTTGAGGAACTCCTCAATCGGTTTACGGTTGGAGGGCTTGGTGTTGACATGTACGACACCGTTCTCGATCTCGTACAGTGGCCAGAAGTTGGTCTCGACAGCCAACTTGGAATACTGCATGGTAAGTGCGGGATCAAAGGACCAATTGGTTGTGCAAGGCTGCAGAACCGCAAGAACGGCCGGACCATCAGCATTGAAACCCTTCTGCGCCTTCTTGTACAGGTCCAGCGTGTTGTGAACTGCTGCCTGGCCGACATATGGAATACGGTGGGCCGCAACAATCTCCACGAGGTTCTTTCTCCACTGCGGCTTGCCATTGCTCACTTTGCCGGCAGGTACCGTCGTTGTACTGGCTCCAAACGGAGTCGCACCGCTGCGCTGGTTTCCGGTGTTCATATAGCCCTCATTGTCGTAGACAAGGTACATGAACTTGTGCTTGCGCTCGAGCGCCCCGGAGAGAGCCTGGAATCCGATGTCATACGTGCCACCGTCACCTCCGACTGCAAGGATGTTGACCTCGCTGTCGATCTTGCCACGGCGCTTGAGCGACCTGTACGCTGACTCGACCCCCGCTGCTACCGCAGCAGCGTTCTCGAACGTCAGATGCATCCACGGAGTGTTCCACGCGGTGAACGGATAGACTGACGTCGTCACCTCCAGACACCCTGTCGCATTGAGCACGATGACCGGCTTGTCCGATGCCGCGAGAACAGTCTTGATGAGAGGTCCAATGCCGCAACCAGAACACATCCGATGGCCGGATACAATTCGAGCATCAGCACCATCAGTCTTCAAAGCGATTTCCTGCAGTGTAGGCATGTCTGCTACCCCCTCAGTCCGATGTACCGCTGATGCTCCGGATCGAGTTTGCCGGACAGCAGTTCCTCGAAAACAGNNTCGGTGGCCATGATGTCGCGGCCACCCAACCCATAGATATAGCTCTGTGTCGTCGGCCTTCTGTCCAGTTCGAACAGTACGTTCCGTATCTCAGTATACACGGGTGCATAAGCCCCAAAATCCATCGATCGATCGAG
>NZ_QXIU01000062.1 GCF_003570935.1 Candidatus Cryosericum odellii | reverse complement strand
CGTCCGGACATGCTGCAAGTCGAGCAGCCCCCTGTCCAGAGGGCGGACCCCCACAAACGTTCGAACAGCGGCATCATCGAAGATCTCGACCGGCTCGACAGCGTGGCTGGTGATGAACCCGTCCTGGTTGACCATGGCCGGTAGTTGCACCCTCGTGTCTTCGGCGACACGGATGGCGAGCAGCAGGTTCTCGTAGACTTCCTGGGCATTCTCACTGAAAATCTGGATCCAGCCGACAGTCGTAACCCCCATGACATCCGAATGATCACAGTGGATATTCAGAGGAGCTGAAATTGTACGGTTGACAAGTGGCATGACAATCGGCAACCGCAGACCCGGCGTGGCAGCAACGATCTCCCACATGAGTGCTAGCCCCTGTGACGACGTTGCTGACATTGCTCGAGCTCCCGCTGCCTCTGCCCCAACGGTTGCCGACATGGCAGAGTGTTCCGACTCGACAGGAACCATCTCTGTATCGACAATTCCATCCGCAACATACTTTGCAAACTGTTCAACGATTGGTGTCTGGGGTGTAATCGGATAAGCCACGACAACGTCGGGGTTGATCTGCCGCATCGCCTCAGCAGCCGCCTCAGCACCGGTAATTGCTTTCCTGACTCCCATATCTGTTCCCTCCTCTACAACTTGCAAGAGGCCTGCTCTGCCTCTTCTTCGCGAATCATACTGAGACACTTGGTCGGACACTCATGGGCGCAGATACCGCATCCCTTGCAGTAGTCGAGGTTTGTCTCCAATCGTACGACTCCTTTGAATAACCGTCCGCCCTTGCCGGCGACTCCTTCCTCGCTCTTGGTGACAGGAATAGCCATATCTGGGCAGTAGTTCACACAAATCATGCAATGAATACATTCAGAAGCGTTCCAGACAGGACGGAGAACACGCCACCCACCGGTTTTATAGCCAAGCGATGTAGCTGCCGGCAATTCCACGCCCAGTTCAAGCTCCTGCCATGTCTTTCTTTCGCTCATTTGAACACCTCCTCATAGCCCTTTCGGAGCATGCTGATGTTCTTCTGTACCTTCTCTTCGCCTATCTTTGGCAGGAAGTGCTCGCGCAAGACAATCTCCAGCGACTCCATCTTGACAACGCCGGTCAACTTCACGAGTGCCCCGAGCATTGGCACGTTCGGCGTGTCCATGCCCAGCAACTCCAGTGAAATACCGGTAGCGTCGACACCGTACAGGGTTCCATTAAACTGCGCCAGCTTCTTGATCTCAGCGGAGCATACTTTGGTGTTAACGATGAGGATGCCAGTGTCAGGCAACCCCGCTGCAACCGCAATGGAGCGCATGATGCCAAAATCGAGCACCAGGACGACATCAGGGTTGACAATCGGCTCATGACTCCTGAGCACCTTCTCGGCGATTTTGGTGTAAGAGACCGTCGGAGCACCTCGACGCTCAGACCCATACTCGGGGAAAGACTGAATGTACTTGCCCTCCCTGAACGCTGCCTCGGCGAGCAACTGGGATCCTGACTTGGCTCCCTGGCCCGCTCTGCCATGCATTCTGACTTCGTAGACTTCCTTCATGTTTCCTCCTCTTTCCAGAGCTCGATCGCAGATTCGTGGTTCCACGGCATACGTTCGTGCAGAATGCCCTGCAAGGCTTACAGAGCCACTTCTGGAACCAACCATGCAAAACAGAACTAGCCAGAAGCACACTGTGTCAAACGACGCCTACCAGCCCTTCCTGCATCAATATTATAGAATGCGTGGGGGCAAAAAGCAATGGAATATCAAGAAACCGTCACAGTCCAGAACACAGTACCACCGACCTCTCGAGAGGTGTCGGACTCCGGTATCGCGGCCTGCGCGTGCCTACTTCCCGATCGCCGACCCAAGCAGTGTCAACTGTTGTTCGAGCCAAGGCACAAAGGCACCTTTAGCCGTTGCGCCGAGAGCATCCAGGCTGCAGGCAACGATGCCGTTTGACTGCCGACTGACTCCGGTGCTGCCTCCAGGAGCAACATTCACGACTACGACCTGGGTCTTCTCTCCGGACCCCCAGTCAGCAACTCTCGAGGCTGCCTCTGCCCCCGAGAGGTCAAGACCCTTCAGTCCCGGCTGAACCACAACCCGCAACCCGAAGTCCCCAGCTGCGCTTGACCATGTCGTGTCCTCTGCCAGGAATGCCCTGGTACCAGCACTCCAGACTAGCCGTTTCAGTCGACCATCCGCCTGGCTACACTGGTCCATGAACACTGCATACCGCGAGTCGAACTGCTCCTTCAGCGCAGGGTACAGGACATCCAGCGTATCGCGCATCAGGCGAGCCATATCTGCGGCGTCCCGAAAAGATAGCCATGAACCTTCCAGCGTGTCCTTATCCAAGGCGGCAGAGAGACTGACGAAGCGCACGCCTCCCTGCTCCATCTCGCTAGACCATGTATCAATAGAGGTTCCGGTCTGAAAAACGACAGCACTCGTGGACACAAGCTCTCGCGCATTCCGGAGAGGTGCTCCGTCGTCCCCGGCAAGAACCTGAACCTGCAACGCGGTACCAGCGATAGCCTGGGCGATCAGGGCAACCGGCTTGATGGTTCCCGAGATGATCGTGGGCACTACAACGTTGCGTGGGCCACAACCGGACACTGCCATCGTCACGACCATGGTGCAGGCAAGGATTATCCGAAGCTTGTTCACGCCAGCCTCCTTCACGAGTCCGCTACTGGCGGAAACTCGTGTTACCGGTTACGCTGAATCGTCCTTTGGAGGGAGCATCCTCAACAAAAGCTTGATGAGACCGTAGAAGATTCCCAGCACGGCAAAGATGAGGATATAGCTCACCCCGCTGATGCGCAGACCCTCAGCAACAACAGTATCCATGGCTACCTCCTATCGTACCAGGGCCAGGATCAAACCTCCTGCAATGATGGAGGCGATCTGCCCTGCCACGTTTGCCCCAACAGCATGCATGATGATGAAGTTACTGCCATCTTCCTGCTGCGCCATCTTCTGGATGACGCGGGCAGACATCGGAAACGCCGATATGCCGCACGCGCCGATCATCGGGTTGATCTTTCGTTTCCGGAACAGGTTGATCAACTTCGCGAAGAGGACTCCACCCGCCGTATCGAACACGAAGGCAATGAGACCCATCGCGATGATGAGGAGCGTCGTCGGATTCAGGAATTGCTTTCCTCCCATAGACGACCCTATCGTGATGCCCAACAGGATGGTCACCAGGCTGGAAAGCTCATTTTGAGCAGTCTTGGAGAGACGCTCCGTTACCCCGGACTCACGCAGCAGGTTGCCAAACATGAGGCTGCCGATCAGAGCCACGGACATGGGTGCTATGATACCGGCGATAAGCGTGACAGCAATGGGAAAGATGACTTTCACCGTCCTCGATACCTCGTGTTCAGGGTTCTCCATGTGAATCATGCGCTCTTCGCGGGTCGTGAGCGCCCGAATGATCGGTGGTTGAATAATTGGGACAAGCGACATGTAGGAATAGGCGGCCACGGTGATCGGGGCCAACAATGCTGGAGCAAACCGCGTAGCGACATAGATCGCCGTCGGTCCGTCGGCTGCCCCGATGATTCCAATCGCAGCAGCTTCTCTGAGACCTGGAATGCCCGTAACGCCGGGGATACGCCCGACCAGCAGAGCCAGCATCATCGTAAAGAAGATTCCAAATTGCGCTGCTGCTCCAAAGAACAACATCTCGGGATCCTGCAGAAGTGGACCGAAATCGATCATTGCTCCCACGCCGATGAAGATGAGGATGGGGAAAAGCTCATTCGTGATACCGCCCTTGAACAAGACGTCCAAGAAGCCACCACCGACCGCTGACGAAAACGGGATGTTGGCCAGCAGGCAGCCAAATCCCATGGGCAACAAGAGGTTCGGCTCATACTCNNCTTTTTTTCGAAGTGTGCTTCCTGCAGTCATTGTACCAAACCAGACGAGTTCTCCAAGAATGCGGAACACTCCTCGTGAGCCAATGCCTCCGAGGAGTGTTCCGACCGAGCAGACTACTACCTCTCAGGCAAGCTTGAGCAGAAGATCCCCAGTCTTGACAGTCTGGTTGGACTCGACGGCGACTTCCTCGACCGTGCAATCACGCGGAGCAAGAATCTCGTTCTCCATCTTCATGGCCTCGATGATAAGCAGGGTGTCGCCCTTCTTCCAGGAGCTTCCGGGCGTCGCCATGACCTTCAGGATCTTGCCGGGCAGAGGCGACTTCATGGCTGTTGCACCGCCTGCCGGAGCAACGGGTATTGGGGCCGCCGGGCTCGCAGCAGGTGCCTGAGCCGACACTACCCTGGGTGCAGGAGCAGGGGCCGCCGGAGCTGATACTGGCGAATGCCCGGATTTCTGCGCGCCTACTTCTTCTACGTCAACGTCAAACGTCTTGCCATTAACAGTGATCCTGTATTTTTTCATGGT
>NZ_QXIU01000061.1 GCF_003570935.1 Candidatus Cryosericum odellii | reverse complement strand
AGCGACATTGTGACTGTTGACGACAAGGCTACCACTGTCGACGCTGCTCCTGAAATCGTCGACGGCCGTACCTTTGTTCCGATTCGTTTCATCGCCGAGACCTTTGGTTCCACCGTCACGTGGCTTCCTGAGACCAAGGGCGTCACGATCGTTCTTGGCGACACGACCATTGGCCTTCAGATTGGCAATGCAACTGCCGTCATCAATGGCACCATCATCGCTCTGGACGCTGCTCCGTACATCAAGAACAGCCGCACGATGGTTCCTCTCCGCGTCATCACCGAGTCATTCGGCGGCAACGTGGCTTGGGATCCTATCAACCACATCATCACCATCACCTACGTGCTTCCAGTTGTCCCAGCTGCATAGTCTCGCGACTACACAGACTGTAGAAGCACAGTAGCACGAAGGCCCCCGGGTAACCGGGGGCCTTTTGCATTTCCAGACAGGAAGGACGAATACCTGCATGTATTGCACTGTCTAGCATGTCATGTACAATGCAGACATGACATGACGACACTATAGACATGAGGTGACGGTAATGTACAGACAACGTTGGCTCACGCGTCAATTGCAGCTTTCAGAGACAATACTCCCTATCACCGTACTCACAGGGGCGCGGCAGACGGGGAAGAGCACACTTCTTGCGAATGAACCGATGTTTGGCGGCTACTCCTATGCGACGCTCGACGATCCGGATTCCCGCGAGAAAGCACACACCAACCCTGTCGCATTTGTGGACAGGGCAGACAAATTGATCATTGACGAAGCTCATCGGGAACCAGACCTGTTCCTCGCTGCCAAGGAAGCCCTTCGCAAGGACAAGACACGTCGGTTCGTGCTGAGCGGATCCGCCAATTTCCTGCTCCTCAGGCGAATCCAGGATTCCTTGGCTGGGCGTGCTGCCTACCATGTTCTGCGCCAGCCTCTCTGGACCGAGTGGCTTTAGCGGCCGGAGCCCCTCTGGCTTCTCAGCATGTTTGACACACAACTTCCGGCGAGTGGTTCAGAACCATCGCCTGCACTGGACCTTCGCACGATCCTGTTCAGAGGTTTCCTGCCAGGCATCAGGGACGCAGCATCCGAACAGGCGGCCGTCTTCTGGCAGAGCTACGTGACCACGTATCTCGAACGCGATCTGCCGGACATCTCACCGACGACCTCTCTCTTCGACTATCGCGCCGTCATGCGTCGCGTTGCGCTGGCCACGGGGTCACTCATGGAGTACAGGAAGATCGCCGACGATACGCATGTCAACGAGAAGACAGTTGCGAGGTACATCGATGCGATCCAGAAAGCGTATCTTCTCTCCCTCCTTCCTCCGGCGCCCCTGACGAGCACGACCTCGGTCCGGCGGCAATGGAAGCCGTATCCATGTGACACAGGGCTTATCTGCTCGCTCCTTGGGATCAAGACCCCCGAAGCACTCGACGATATATTCTGCAGGCACCTCTTCGAAGACATGGTCTTTATGACACTGCAGACATTGTGTGATCTCTGGGATATGGGTATGCATTTCGTGCGCACTCGTCGAACAGCTGAACTGCACGAAGTGGACTTCGTTCTGGAACGCAATGGCAAGTGTGTTGCTGTTGAGGCCAAGATGAGCGATGACGTGACCATGAACGATGCTGCCCATATTCAATGGTTGATGGACGATGATCCATCCTGTGTCAGCGGCATCGTCGTCTATGGCGGATCTTCCATCAAGAACCTTACACGCCGTATCGTTGCAGTCCCTTGGACGATGCTCTGATTGGGGTCAGCTGGTAAATAGGTACCGGGTGGTACATTGACAAGGACAAAGGATGGATTCCCGCCTGCGCCCAGAGCACCCCTCCGAGTACACCCCTCGGATACAACAACATCCTCGGGGGGATTGAACAAAAGTCCTCGGGGGGGAATGACGGGGGGTATGGGTTGCGCACCGGCGTGTGCTGGATATACTTGCACCTGTACACATTACAGTCATCTACAGCGAGGCAATGACATGGAACAGGTTCTGCAGTCTGTTGATCTCGTCCTGAACACCGTTTGGGCCAGGCTGGTCTTTGGCGTGGCAGCCGTTGCCGTCCTGGTCATCGGAGTCGTTCTTCTCGTGCAGTGGAAGCACCAGTGTACGCGTCTGGCGATGGTATTTGGACAAGCCGCAGATGCGTCGTTCTACACACGCATCGACATGTTGACTCGCGCCTTTGACCAGCAGACCGCTACGCAGAACGAGCTGCGGGCCGCCTGCGCGGATCTCGAGAAGACCGGCCACCGCTTCTACGACTCCGTGAACATCGAGCACTATGACGCATTTGCGGGACAGGCGGGGAAATTCAGCTTCTCGCTGCTTATGCTCAACCGCAATGGAGCGGGGATTATCCTGACGTCGCTCACGAGCACCCAGGGCAGCAAGGTCTATGTGAAACGGATTGAGAATTGGAAGAGTGACGCGGCGCTGAGCCGCGAAGAGGAGGAGCTGCTCAAGAAGAACAACCCGTTGTGACCCGAGGGTTGTATTTTCTTCTGAGTCCCTATACTGTCGTACGTGGGTGTTATTTCCGGGCAATGCTTGCC
>NZ_QXIU01000060.1 GCF_003570935.1 Candidatus Cryosericum odellii | reverse complement strand
GAGACCCTAATTCTTGCAGTGTTCTGAAAAAGCGAGGCGATGATGGCGAAAAAGGCTTCAGTCGAGAAGAAGAGCAAGCGCACCTGTTACTCGGTCGTGATCGTTCCACAGTACGAAGGTCGCGCACATCAGTTCAAGGTCTCACGTCTGGCCATCTACAGCGTCATCACTATCGTTATCCTCTTTTTCTCAGGCTTCGCCTACGCCATGGCGCAGAACACGCAGCTCAAGAACACCGTCGCCCAGTACAACGGCATGGGTCTTGATCAGGTCGTGCGTCTGCAGGCGACTCAACTTGATGCCGCCAACGAGGCCATCAGCACCAGCAACACGGAAGTGACGGCACTCAAGAAGTATGTCGACTATTTGGGTACCCTTGATGCCAAGGTCCGCAAGACGCTTGGCGTCAGCAGCAACGTCTCCCTGGCGTCCATCCTCAAAACGACGGCCACGCCGACCCTTTCTGTCAGCCGTGGCCTGGGCGAAGCTGCAACACAGCTGTCGACGTCGACCGCGGTCGTGCAGAAAGAAGCCCAAACCCGTGAGAAGAACCTGATCGTCCTCCAGGACGCGGCCTCCAAGTACAATTCGATCCTTGCGGAGACTCCTTCCATCTGGCCACTCTACGGTCTTATTACTTCGGCGTTTGGCTGGCGTTCCAACCCCTTCGGCGGCAGCAGCAGCGAAGTGCATGACGGTGTCGACATTGCAGCTCCGTACGGCACAGCGATCCGCGCGACGGCAGACGGCACGGTGGTGCAAGTCGGATGGAACGGCACCTACGGCATTTCGGTGACACTGTACCATCGGAACGGCATCGAGACCTTGTACGGCCACATGAGCCGCATGGCCGTGGCTGCAGGCCAGACTGTCAAGAAGGGTCAGGTCATCGGCTATGAGGGATTGACCGGTCGTACCACGGGCCCGCATTGCCATTATCAAGTTATCATCAACGGTACCGCGGTCGACCCTATGACGTACCTCAACTAGGTGCGAAGGAGACAACCATGGCATTTGGACCTTCCAAGACTACAGAGAGCAAGACCGCGTCTTTCTTTGCCCACGACCTCGTCGTGAAGGGTGACGTCGAGAATCAGGGAGACCTGCACATTGAGGGTCAACTGCAGGGCAACGTTACCGGTCACGGGACGATCACCGTCGCCGAACAGGGCGAGGTGCATGGCAACGTCGAAGGGCGTCTGGTTGTCGTGATAGGACGTGTCGAGGGGAATGTCACGGGCGCGGAGAAGGTTGAGGTTCTGGAGAAGTCGACCGTCAAGGGCGACATCACGAGTGCGCGCATCTCCGTCGAGGAGGGTGCATCAGTGTCCGGCAAGTTCGAAACGACTCCCCGAGAGGTCGGGATTCCGAGCGCGAAGAGCTAGTCTTCCACAACATATGAATGACGCGGCCGGCGCTTGGTTCATAGCGCCGGTTTTTGCTTTGGGGTCAGCTGGTAATTGCGCCCGGGTGGTACATACGCGGAGAAGCACCCCTCGCCTTGAAGAACACCTCGCATCTTGGACAAAAGGATGCGAGGGACAAAAGGGCTCGGGGGAATGACAGATCAAAGGACTCAAGTGCTATACTCTCAAGCACAGGATGGTCCTGCAGTCGCTGGACGTGTTCCAGCAGGTGAGAACATCGGTTGGCTTGGGGAGGTACGTGAAATGAGTGGAGGATACTGGAATCGCGTCCTGGTTGTCGATCTGGAGCAAGGTACGTCACATGATGAAGTGCTCGACGCGGGCGCGCGGGACCTTCTGCTTGGTGGGTCAGGCTTGGGCGCATGGCTGTGGGAGCATCATTCGGTGCCCGGCGCGGGTGCTCTCGAACCGGGGAACGCACTGGTCTTCGCTGCAGGACCGCTGACGGGGACATTCGCCCCGACGTCTGGCAGACACGAGGTCGTTACACGCTCTCCCGCAACCGGCGCTTACGGTGAAGGGGATGCGGGCGGCACGTTCGGAACAGCGCTGAAACGAGCGGGGTACGACGCGTTGGTTATCACGGGTTCGGCGGCGCTAGCGAGCGTCCTTGTCGTCGATGGAGACCGGGTTCGGCTCGAGGACGCGGCAGACCTCTGGGGCAAGGATGTCATCGATGCCGACACGGCTCTGCGGGTACGCCTGGGAGGTGGTTTCTCCACTGCCCTTATTGGCCCAGCGGGGGAGAACCTCGTCCTCATGGCCAACATCGTGCACGATGGGGCGGATGCTCGTGTGGCAGGTCGCGGTGGACTTGGCGCCGTCATGGGGTCGAAACTCCTCAAGGGCGTCGCGGTGCGGGGCACGAAGCAGGTCCCGGTGCATGATCCCGACGCGCTGAAGCAGTTGATGCGAGAGACGGTTCCTGCCATGCGTGAGCAGGCCATCGGCATGCACCTTTTTGGCACGACCGGGGGTGTGCAGCGTGCAGAGGAAGTTGGAGACCTGCCGATCAGGAACTGGCGGGACGGGAGCTTTCCACAGGCAGCTGCGCTGAGCGGCCAGGCCATCGCCGAGCGCCTCACCGGCCGGTACCACTGTGCCAGCTGTCCCATTGGGTGCGGCCGCACAGTGCGCCTGCATGTCGAGGGCCACGAGGGGCGGGACGGAGCCGGGCTGGAGTACGAGTCGGTTGGGGCACTTGGGTCCCTGCTGATGCTTACGGATCTCGACGACGTCGAGCAGGCTGCCTCCCTCTGCAACGTCTTCGGCCTGGACACGATCTCGACCGGCGGAACGCTGGCGACGGCCATGGAGGCTCGTGAACTGGGACTGGTCACTGCTGCTGACACTGACGGCATCGACCTTGTGTGGGGCAATGGCGCAGCAGTCCTCGCCATGATTCCGCGCATCGCCCGGCGGCAGGGCTT
>NZ_QXIU01000006.1 GCF_003570935.1 Candidatus Cryosericum odellii | reverse complement strand
TTTTCAGACAAGGAGGACAGCGTAATAGAGACCTGATCGGCGACGTGGTAGAAGCAACGTTCGGCGATGATGCGTTTCATGGGCTCCAGAATTGGGGCGCCCAGAGCCGCCACCTGGCCCGTAACGATGATACGCTGAGGAGCAAGGAGGTTCACCAGATTGACCATGGTATATCCAATGAGCTCGCCCTTCTCTTTCAGAACCCCCAGCACCTTGGCGTCTCCCTCGGCAGCCAGTTGCTGAAGCTCCGCAAACGACAGCTGCCGACCTACTTGAGCGGAAGCGTCTTCGAGAATGCCGCGCAGTCCGGCATATAATTCGACACACCCCCGATTTCCACAGTCACACCATTTTCCGTGGCGGCGGTCGACCGACGTATGGCCGATTTCGCCCGAGACTCCGAAGTTGCCCGTATACAAGCGCCCCTCGGCAATGATACCGGCGCCGATACCGTAGCCAAGATGCACCAGCACAAAATCAGAGGTATCACGACCTTGACCAAAGAATTTCTCGGCAACGGCTTCAGCGTTCGCATCATTGATAACGAATGTTGGAAAACCGAAGCGCGTCTGCAGCAACTGCCGGACCTGAAGGTTGCGGATAGATGGAAAGTTCGGAACACTGATGACGACGCCCGCTTCAGAGTTGATGAGACCGGGCGCGGAGAAGCCCACCCCGATAACCTTCACGCCCCGGTGACGGTTCAGCAGTTCCTGCACGGTCTCCAGCACTCTCTCGAACTCCGTCTTGATAGAGCCCCTGGGATCGATGGTCCGCTCCGTATGGTCAAGAATACCACCACCCAGGTCCATGAGCGCAGTTCGGACGTGCGCCCATGAGAAATCGATGGCCACAATGTAGCGCGACCTCCCGTTGAAGTGCAGCACGACGGGTTTGCGGCCTACTCCCATACTCGCTCCCGGCGATTCGGTGACGATACCCTGTTCGACAAGAAAAGAGACGATACGTGAGACCGTCGGAGCGGTCAGCCCTGTAAGTCGGACCAGATCCGCCCGCGAAATGTCGTTTGTCCCATGAACGGTCCGGAGGATACTGGAGGTATTCTCGGCCTTGATACTGGTCTGGTTCTTGCCAATGTGTTTGCTTGCCCTGGGCTTTGTGGTCATGACATCTCCTCGTTGCAGCAATGTGCGCGGACTTCTACTAAGAATAAGTATAGCAGCAATCACATGAGAGTCGTATCGGCGCCAGCCAGCCCTTCTTCAACTGACGCAACGCCCCCGCGCTTGTCTCCAAGCGACTCGTGTGAACTGCACACACGCTTGTAAACAGGGCGAATCAACGTACACTTCATATGATAATCGATTGATTGACACTGAACGAGGAGCAGCACATGCCAAGCACGATAGACGAAATCCGTACAGCCTTGGAGACGCGGTTGAATGTCGCTCGCGATGCTCAGGATATTCGAAATGCACAGATCGAGTACTTGGGGAAAAAAGGCACTGTCACGGCGTTGCTCAAACAGATTTCGGGTGTGGCGGAGGACCAGCGCAGGCAGTTCGGTGAGCAAGTCAATGCACTCAAACAATGGGCAGCGCAAGCGATTGAGCAGAGACTCTCCAATCTGTCTTCCACGGCACGCAGGTATGACATCGATTTTTCTCTGCCGGGGCAGCTCATGCCTGCCGGCAAGAAGCATATCCTCACGCAAGTCGAGGAGGAGGTCGAGTCCGTTTTCCTTTCCATGGGATTCGATATAGAAGAGGGACCGGAGATCGAGGAGGAATACTACAATTTCGAGGCGCTCAACATCCCCGCGGACCACCCAGCACGCGACATGCAGGACACGTTCTACCTGGCGCCCGGCATGCTTCTGCGTACACATACCTCGCCTATTCAGGTCCGGACGATGAAACGCGAGAATCCACCCATACGGATGATTGCTACCGGCAGATGCTATCGCCGCGACGCAGTGGATGCAAGCCACACTCCCGTGTTCACGCAGGTCGAAGGTCTCGTCATCGACAAGGGCATCACCTTCGCAGATCTGAAGGGAGTACTTCAGGAATTCGTGAGAGGAGTATTCGGCTCATCCATCAACGTCAAGCTCCTTCCTTCCTTCTTCCCATTTGTCGAGCCGGGCGCCGAGACCGCAATCTCCTGCCCCATCTGCGGCGGCAAGGGCTGTCCAACCTGCAAGAACTCCGGATGGATCGAGATGGGCGGCTCGGGCATGGTCCACCAGAACGTCCTGCGGGAGGTCGGATACGATACCAGCATCTACCAGGGATTTGCGTTTGGATGGGGTATCGAGCGGATAGCCATGATCAAATACGGCATTCGTGACATTCGCATGTTCTACGACAACGACCTGGATTTCCTGGGTCAGTTCTGAGGTGGCTGGATGAGAGTCAAGCTTTCTGCGCTGCACGCCGCGATTGATTTTGACTACACCTCCGAGGAACTGGTCACAAAACTGGGCGACGTCGGCATTGAAATCGAATCGACGGAGAGCACCGCTGCCACGTTCAAAGACGTCTTCGTTGCACGGGTCATACATACTGCACTCCACCCGACACACCACAGACTTCAGCTCGTAGACCTCGACCTCGGTTCGCGCGGAACGACCAGCGTATGCACAGCCGCCACCAACGTCCGCGAGGGCGACATCATCCCAGTAGTGATTCCAGGTGGCAGGACTGCCGACGGCATGGACATTGCAACGCGCATGTTCGGCACCGTAGAATCGTTCGGTATGCTGTGCTCCTGGAAGGAACTGGGGCTCGATAGTGACCTCCTGTCCTCCGAAGAGAAGGAAGGGATTCTGCATCTGGGGTCGGGAGCAATTCCCGGCAGTCCCTTCGAGGAAGCGTGGCCCGTAGGAGACACGGCCTTGGAGGTAAGTGTCACGCCCGACCGGGGCGACGCTCTGTCGGTTCTCGGATTGGCTCGGTGGATCGAAGTCCTCAGGGCGAGAGAGGCGAATCAGCCGTTTGACATGGGTGACATCAAGCTTCCGCTGCCCTCAGCCCTTCCGCACGCCCGAAACGACGGTGACCTAGCTGTAACCGTCGAAAACCCGTCCCTGTGCAGTTCCTACATCGGAGTCCTGGTACAGGACGTCGTATCCGGCCGGTCGAGTCACGCTTTCCGGACTCAGCTTTACCAGTTGTGCGTCCGCCCTGTCAGCAGGATTGTCGATATGACCAATCTCTGTCTGAAACAATATGGACAGCCGACTCATGCGTTTGACTATGATCGCCTTCAGGAGCATCGTATCATTGTGCGGACGTCTCTGCCCAGCGAGACCATTGTCACGCTGGATGGCGTGTTGCGCTCTCTGGAACCAGGCACGCTCATCATCGCAGATGCTGCCGTTCCAGTGGCCGTCGCCGGCGTCATGGGCGGACTGACATCCAGTGTCACGGCTGCGACAACGCGCATCGTCTTCGAGATCGCACACTTCGATCCGAGAGCAGTTGCACGTGCGAGCAGACACCTCGGCATCAAGACAGACGCAGCTTACCTCTACGAGCGTGGTACCGATCCGGGGCTCACTGTCAGCGCCGTCCCTTCGGTTCTGTCGGCACTCGTCCGCGAGCAGTGTCTTGGTTCTTACGTCTCGCGTGTCGCTTCTGCTGGAATTCCTGTTCCTGCGAAGCCACCGCTGATTCTTGATCTGGGTCGGATGAATGGCTACCTCGGTTCCAACCTCGATGCTGCAGACATGCAACGCCTGTTCGGCTATGAAGGAATCGTGTCGTCGGTCAAGGGAACGACCTTATCGGTGACACCGCCATCGTTCCGTGGCGACCTGACATCCTGGCCGGAATATGTCGAAGAGATCGTCAGAATGGAAGGCTATGACGAGTTTCCCTCACACGCACCGAACCTTGCTCTGCGCCGCGGTTCAGAGTCTCCCCTCAAGGCGCTCTGTAAGCGACTGCGCCAGATTCTCGTCGGCATTGGACTCGTCGAATCACGCACTGTCAGTTTTGTGCGGGAGAGCACAGTAACCGCGATGGGCTTGCCTTCGGCACCGCTCCTGCTCAACCCGCTCACGGTAGACTGGGATGCTCTGCGCCCCACAATGGCTGTCGGTCTTGCAGGAGCCGCGGTGCGGAACCTGTCGCGAGGCCGTGAGGGATTCGCCTCGTTCGAGATTGGCAAAACATTCAGCGTTCGTGATCAGTCCTTCGATGAGGAGACGAGGCTTGGGATTCTTCTTGCAGGCAAGTGGCAAGATGCAAACTGGACGACGCCCGCCGCCAGCACCAGTATCTTTGTGCTGAAGGGCATCGCCGAGTCAATTCTTCGCGATCTGCATGTTCCCTGTAACGCCGTGCCATCGGATAGTGCAATCTTGGAGACTGGTGCAAGCGTCCTAATTTCCTCGGAAACCACGGCACTGGGCACACTCGGCATTCTCAGGCACGACGTCGGTGCTCTCCTGGGCCTGGAACGAGACACGTTCTACGCTGAGTTTTCCGTCGATGCCCTGTTGAAGAGCATCCCATCCATCAGTTTCAAGGAGTTTTCCAGGTTCCCGTCGATCCGGCGTGACATCGCTGTCCTGGTGGACAGTAGCATGACGGCCGGCCAATTACAAGCGATCATCACTGAAAATGGAGGCCCCCTACTCAAGACAATTGTCGTGTTTGATAGTTTCCAGGGGGGCAGTCTGCCGACAGGCAAGAAGAGCGTGGGTTTCTCGATGGACTTTGCCTCACCCGACCGAACACTGTTGGGCGATGAGGTCGACGTCCTTGTCAGCTCCGTCGAGGCCGCCCTCGCAACTCGTGTAGGGGGCATACTACGAAGAACCCGGGTATAGAGGCTCAGCAGGCGATTCGCGCATACACGTACGGTAAGGTCGGCTTCGACCGTATCCAGGAGGCCTTGGCCTCCCAGGCCGAGTCGGCGCTGGGTGCCGAGGAATCACGTGCACTCGCTCCGCTCGACAGTATTGATGCCATCAGGGCAGCTCAGACCGAGACCGATGAAGCGTCTTCATATCTGGAGCGATTCGGCGATCTGACCCTCAGCAATCTCCTTGACGTGAGGGCCGAGCTGGACAAAGCCAAGGTCCGTCTACAGCTCGCTGGGCAGGAAGTGTGGAAGGTTTGCGTCGTCCTGAACGAGCTGTCACGCGTGCGAAAGGCGTTCGTGACGATCAAGGACCTTTATCCCTCACTGTTCAGTATCTCCCAGGACGTCAAGCCGTTTTCGTCTCTTGCACAAGAGATAGAACGATGCGTTAATCAGGATGGAGATATCCTCGACGACGCATCGATCAACATCGCCGCTATCCGTCGTGAGAAAATCGAGCTGCAGAAGACCATCAACAAGGTGCTCCAGGATATTCTCGGGAGCGAAACCTATGGCCGTGCCGTTCAAGACCGCATCGTAACGATGCGAAACGACAGGTACGTGATCCCGGTGAAACGAGAGTTCAAAGATGCAATTCAGTCGGTTGTCCACGACCAGTCCGACAGCGGCATGACCCTGTTTGTCGAGCCCACACGGGTGATCGACCTCAACAACCGGCTGCAGATCCTGCAGTCCGACGAAAAGAAAGAGATATCGCGCATCCTGCTCTACCTGACAGACCTCATCGCAAAAGCCGCTCCAGATGTCGAGAAATCGCTGAACGTGGCAGGCCATCTCGACTTTAGTCTGGCCAAAGGACGTCTGGCTCGATCGTGGAACGGCGTCAAACCGTCGGTAAGCCCCAACCTGGAAACCAATCTGCGCAACGTCCGCAACCCATTTGTTACAGACTGCGTCCCAATCACTTTTTCCATTGGCAAGGACTATTTCATGGTGGTCATCACCGGCCCGAACACGGGAGGCAAGACCGTTGCCCTGAAGACCCTTGGCCTTACAGTCCTCATCAGCAAAGCAGGTCTCTTCATCCCCGCTTCCGAGGGATGCACTGTTGGTCTTTATGACGAGGTTTTTGTCGACATCGGCGACGAACAGAGTATCGAACAGAGTCTGTCGACGTTCTCGGCACATATGTCGAACATCGTCCGCGTCCTCGGGCAGGCGACCCGATACTCACTTGTCCTGCTGGATGAACTCGGCGTCGGTACGGATCCCGAAGAGGGCTCCGCCATCGCAACCGGTATCGTGGACTTCCTGTACCAGAAGCGAGTCACGACGGTCATCACCACGCACTACAGCAGCCTGAAACTCCTTGCGTACCGCTACGACCAGATACGAAACGCATCCGTCGGATTCGACGTCGAAACGCTTCGGCCGACCTACGAACTCATCCTTGGCTCCCCGGGCGAAAGCCATGCGTTCACTATCTGTGAGAGACTGGGACTCCCCGAAGCAGTACTTGCGCTCGCCCACGATGAACTCAGTAACGAGCACAAGACAACCACCGAATTGATGAGCCGCATCGTAACTGATTCCCAAGAGATCAGTCATACCAAGGATAGCCTGAACGTGAACCAGCAGGAACTGGAGAAGCTGCGGGACGATTACGAGGGAAAACTGGCTTTGCTTGAAGCAAACGAGAAACAGGAGCTCAAAGCAGCCCATGCTGAGGCTCAACGCATCGTCGACGAAGTCAGCAAGCGCATGGATGATCTGATGAGGCAATATCAGGACAGCCTCAAGAACCAGCCACAGGCAGCCCGCGATGCCAAGCGGGAGGTCGAAGTGACACGCGACGAGCTTGTCCAGAAAGCGGAGCCGTATGAAGAGAAGCCTCCATTCACGCCCGTCGAAGAAATCCTTCCGGGTGATCTGGTCATCATTACCTCGGTCAACAAACAGGCCATTGTCATCGATGTCTTGAAGGAAAAGCGCAAGCTTGTTCTCCAGTCGGGTTCCATGCGCACGACGGTGCCTGAAGCGCAAGTGCGCAAGCTGACCGAACCCGAGCTCAACTCCTATCAGAACCGCGCCATGCAATACAGTGGAGCGCGTGAACCGACGCTGCCGTTCGTTCCCATGAAAATCGACCTGCATGGGAGCCGTGTCGACGAGGCGCTCGAGAAACTCGACAAGTACATCGACGTGGCTTACCTCTCAGGCCTTTCATTCGTTTACATCTGTCACGGCAAGGGTGCGGGCATCCTGCGAAAGCAGATCCATGAATT
>NZ_QXIU01000059.1 GCF_003570935.1 Candidatus Cryosericum odellii | reverse complement strand
CATCTATATTATGAATGTGAGACTTACAGATTGGGCCAAAGATCAAGCCATTGCGTATATCACAGAGAACCGGGCAAAGCGTGCATTGGAAGCTGCTGCCAAGTGAAAACCAACCAGGCTTTTCGATATGAACTAGACCCCAACAACGTGCAGCATGGAGCGCTTGTCCAACATGCGGGTGTGGCTCGGTTTGCATACAACTGGGCACTTGCAGATCGTATTGAGCGTTTCGAACAGAACGAGGGAAAAGCCAAATTCACTTCTGCCATCGAACAGCACAAGCTTCTCAACAGCCTCAAGGTTGCCCAATTCTCGTGGATGTACAGTGTCTCCAAGTGCGCTCCACAGGAAGCATTAAGAGATTGCGAACGTGCATACCGGAACTTCTGGCGAGGACGGAAGCAGGGGCAAGATATTGGATTTCCAACGTTCAAGAAGAAAGGACAGCACGACAGTTTTCGTTTAACTGGCTCCCTCCACGTAAAGGAACATGGAGTTGTCCTGCCTCGCATTGGGAGAATCAGGACAAAGGAAGGAACCGAGAAATTCCGTGGTCGAATCCTTTCGGCCACCGTATCACGAGAAGCCGACCGTTGGTTCTGCTCGCTGGCAGTTGAAGTTGAAAGAGCGAAACCGTTAGCAGTAGTTGGTGAAGCTGTTGGCATTGACCTTGGCATCAAAACTTTTGCAGTGTTGTCGAATGGCGAGCGTTTCGAATCTCCAAAGCTGTTGAAACGAAAGATGAAGAAATTTCAGCTGCTGTCTCGACAAGTGAGTAGGAAGAAAAAAGGTTCAAAGAACAGAACGAAAGCGAATCTTCACGTTGCACGCCTCAATCGCAGCATCCGCAACATCAGGAAAGACTTCCTGCACAAGCTGTCGACCAGCGTTGCCAAGAGCCACGGCATCGTATGTATCGAGGACCTTGCAGAGAGGAACATGGTGCGGAACCATCATTTGGCGCAGAGCATTTCAGATGCCGGTTGGGGTGAATTTCGCCGCATGCTCGCGTACAAATGCTCGTGGTATGGGTCGGAACTGCGCGTCATCGGCAGGTTTGCGGCCAGCAGCAAGACCTGTTCTGTATGTGGTGAAGTAAACTATTCGCTCGCGCTTGCGGACCGGACTTGGGTCTGCGAAAACTGCGGCACGTTGCACGACAGGGACGATAATGCGTCTGTTAATATCCTGAATCTTGGTACGGGCAGTCATCGCCCGGAACCGCACCCAAGTAAGATTGGGTGCAACGCCTGTGGAGACCCCCTCACCAAGCGCTGGTCGCAGAAGCAGGAAGCAAGCTCACCCGTATTCTTGCATGAAGTTGTGTGCAACGAGTGATCAGACTTGCGGAACGGCACCTTGCGTGGCTTGACGCGGACGTGTTGAATGAGTACTATGACCTCAGGGGCTGGGACCGTCTGGGCGTTCCGACGGTCGCAACGGTGAAACGGTTGAGTATCGACCAGTTGAGCACCGTCGGCCCGGTGCCTGAGGGGTGAGATCTATGGTGAGACGACAGCAGCGTGGACATACATTGAACATGCAGAAGGTCATGATGCTGGTTGCCTGCTTTGTCATCGGCTATCTCATCTGGAGCACTATCTCGGCGCTCGCCTATCTGGGCAAGGCGGATCGGTTGACGACAAGCACATTTGCCGAAATGCAGCAGGTCAGCGCGCAGACGCTCGAACAGCAGAAGGCCATGGAGTATCATGCGACGAAAGCCTACGTCGAGCAGGCGGCGCGCGAAGACATGCTCATGAGCAAGAAGGATGACACCGTCATCCTCTTCCCCATGAACCACACGGCCCCAGAGCCGGTTCCTCCTGCGCCCACGCTTCTCCCTCGCGTGCTGACTCGGTTGATCACATGGGTCAAGGGATGGTTTTAGGGTTGCATTTTGGCCCGGGCACTGTATGCTGTTCTATCGGAGCCTGCCACGTCGGCAGAGCTATCCCCCACAGAGGTGAGTGACTACTTTAATGGCCGAAGAGCACCGCATCAAGCTAACCGAAGGCATCGTCATCAAGATCGTTCCGTTTGGAGCGTTCGTCAAGACAGATACGAATGAGGTAGGCCTCGTTCACATCTCGGAGATCAGTGACACCTACGTCAAGGACGTCAACCAGTTCCTCAAGGAAGGGGACAAGGTCATTGTTCGCGTCATTGGCCGCAACAAGGATGGCAAGCTCAACCTGTCCATCAAGGCTGCCAAGGCCGCCGGTGGTGCCGAAGGAACGACTGCCGCGCCTGCTGCGGAAGGTAGTTCTCCTGCCCAGGCTTCTGCGCCAGGTGCGCCATCTTCTCCCCGCCCCTCCTACAATGCGCGCCCCTTTCATGAAAAGCCCTTGCTAAGCCCCTTCGATATGATGATGAAGCGGTATCTGCAGGACTCACAGGAGTGGCAGGTCGACAAGAAGAAGCGGACAGAGCGCAAGCGCGGATAGCGTCTCGCTTTTCCTGACTTGACAGAGACTGTCGCCTCTGCTACTATGTTCCAGTTTTCCAGCGCCCTGTGGCGGCGTAGCTCAGTTGGTTAGAGCATTCGGCTCATACCCGGAGTGTCGAGGGTTCGAATCCCCCCGCCGCCACCATTGTACCATTCTCGGGACAGAAGCTCCCCTCAGAACGCCCCCTCAGAAGCACCCCTCGTATTGAACTGAAATACTCGGGGGCATTGAAAAGAAATACTCGGGGAATACGCCCTTCGCCTTGGACAAAAGGGCTCAGGGGTCTTGAACAGAAAGGCTCGGGGGGTTCCAAACAGTAACACTCTCACAACAAGACGCACCCTTACTCTCAGTCATGGCAACATCCGGTGCCCATGGTTGTTGCAGAAATGACACGGTGACCTGCCCCCAAGGCTGAAACCCTCCCTGTACCTGCCACAGACGCCGTCTGGTCTAGCATGACGGCATTTCATGATATGCAGAGCGGCCGCGAACTTGCGGCCGCTCTCTTCATTCCTGAGGTGCTCGGTCTTGGTCTTCAGTGATTCCTGAAGGCTATCCCATGTAAGCGTTCTTCCAGTCGACAATTCCCAGCGCCGACTGGTAGAAGTTCTTGATGTGCTTGCTCAGGAGCACCGGGCTCGTGCAGTAGTAGATTGGAAGAATGGGGAAGTCTGTCATGAGGATCTTCTCTGCAGCGTGCAATGTCGCCATGCGTGCCTTCGGGTCGACCGTCGCTTTGGCTTTTGCGATGAGAGCATCGTACGACTTGTTGCTCCAGCCAGTGTGGCTGGATCCGCCACCCGTTACAAACATGTACAGGAACGTGCTGGCGTCCATGTAGTCACCAGTCCATTGCACCAATGCAAGATTGAAGTTCATGTGTATCAGGTCATCCACAAAGACGCCGAGTTCCTCGTTCCTGAGGGTGCAGGTGGTGATGCCAAGGTTCTTCTTCCACATCCCCTGGATCGCCTCGCAAATAGTTTTGGTCAGGTTGGAGGTGTTGAAGAGCAGTGCGAAGGCAGGGAACCCCTTGCCATTGGGATAGCCGGCCTCGGCAAGCAGTGCCTTAGCAGTCGCGATATCGTTGTCCTTGTAGAAGCTCTCCTGGGAAGTCTTGCGGAAATCGCTGCCAGGAAGCGCATCTGGCATACCGTAGGGAACAATACCCAGTGCGGGAACCTCCCCGCCTCTCGTGATGGACGTAGTGATGCTCTTGCGGTCGATTGCCAGGAGCAAGGCCTCACGGACGCGGACGTCGTTGAACGGCTTCTTGGTGACATTGACCCGATAGAACAAGGTCGCGAGGGACGGAAGGATCTTTGCATCGCCTGAGGCGGCCAGCTTGGGTAACTCAGAGAGGGGTACGGTGGAGGAGGCGTCCAGCTGACCGCTCTGGTACATCGAAAGTGCAGTCGACTCATCCTCGACCATGAGGTAGGTGATCTTCATGAGCTTGACGTTGCCCCTGTCCCAGTACGTCGGGCTTTTCTCAAAGACCATCTTCTCGTTGTGTGACCATTGCGTGAGCTTGAACGGTCCGTTGGTGACGTAGTTCGTCAGATCGGCGGCCCACTTGTCATTTGTGCTGACAACAGCCTTGCAGACCGGCATGTACGTCGGGAACGCCGTCAAGCTGAGAAAGTAGGCGGTGGGCGACTGGAGGTAGACCTTGAGCGTCTTGGCGTCCAGTGCCCTGACGCCGACGTTCTTGCTGGGGTCGAT
>NZ_QXIU01000058.1 GCF_003570935.1 Candidatus Cryosericum odellii | reverse complement strand
GTCACCTTGCCGAGGTAGATACTCTGCAGATCTGCGGTGATCTTGTTGCGCGCATCGTTCCATCCACCAGTCGGCGGTTCGAGAACTGCTCCGTCCAGCTGTTCCAGGCCCGCTTTGGTCTCGGGCTTGGCTGCGTACGCTGCGATGAGGACTGGATCCTTGAGGGAACTCTGGCGAGCCGGCATATAGCCGGTCTGTGCTGCCCAGACGGCCTGCGTATGAGCCGAGGTAAACCACTTGATGAACGCCCATGCAGCATCTTTCTGGCGCTGCGTGTACTTGGGAGCATTGCCGAACATGACAATGTTGGTGCCGTAGAGTGCTGCGGCCTGGCCTGCAGGTCCGGCGGGCAGAGGTGCTTCGCCCAGCTCAAACTTGTCCCCGACAGCCTGTTCGTAGTACGTGCGACCCGCCACGGAGCCAAATGTCATGCCAGCCTTGCCGTTACCAATATCAGTCTGGTCGCCATAAGCTGTCGTGTAGTGCATGAATTTCTTGGCATACAGGTCGGCGAACAGCTGTGTTGCAGTCTTGGCAGCGCTGCTGTTGCCAAACAGGACGTTGTCATACGTGTCGCTCAGGACTTTGCCGCCGTATGCATAGACCAGCCCGTACCAGAGATCGACGGATGGCGTGTGCGAAGCGCCCCACTGTGTCTGGTTGCCCTTGTCGTCAGTCTTGGTGAGCTTGACACAGTCGTCGGCAAACTCCTGCCACGTCGCCGGCGCATGTGTGATGCCGGCAGCTTTGAACATGTCTTTGTTATAGTAGAGCACTACGTTGGACTTGTTGAACGGCATCATATAGCGCTTGCCGTCGGCGAGTTTCGACGAATCCCACATCTTGGGGAAGAAGTCAGCGATGTCTGTCTTCGACAGACCATTGGCACCGTTGATGTAGCTGTCGAACGTGCTGAGATAGAACCCGGTGGCATACTGAGCGGCCCAGTTCTCATACGCCTGTGCGATGAGGGGCGGATCCTTTGCCGCAATGGAACCGATGGTCTTCGTCTGCAGCGTGGTGTAGTCGGCCATCTGAACCAGCTGAACCTCCATGCTCGGATGTGTCGCGTTGAACTCTGTGGTCAGCCCGGTGAGGGACTTGCCGAGTGCTGCAGCCATGGCTTCCCAGAACGGGACGATTGCTTTGTTCTTCAGCCAATCCATCGAGAACTGGACGGTGACTTGCTTGAGCGCAGCATTCCATGCAGTGGTTGCACCCATGGACTCGGCAACGAAACGCATTGGGACGACGGTCTTGCTGTTGATGATTGCAGCAGGAGCATCCAGCGTGACGTCGTAGTCATTGACCTTGGCGACCGTCTTGTCAATCGTCAGGGCAATCTTGTTGCCCGCCAGCGTGATGTTGGCGGTCCTGGTCACAGCGTCCCACACTAGCGTGGCTCCCATAGCCTCAGTGATGAAGCGCAGTGGAACCAGTGTGCGGCCGTTCTTGATCACAGCGCCCTGCTCGAGCGTTGTGGTCTTTCCGTTGACAGTACCCGTGTTCTTGCCGATATAGACCACGATCGTTGTTATTGCCTCAGCCTTGGCACTCGGAACAGCAGCGAGCACCGAAGTGAATGCTACAAGCAACGCCAATACAGCAGCCAGCAACTTACGTGCGTTGAGCATACTTCCTCCCCTGGAAAATCGGATGGTAACGTTCAACTCCATTAAGACGGCTACCCCTTGATACCGCCCCCGCCAATGCCCTCAATAAACTGCCTCTGCACAAAGAAGAACAGGATGACGATGGGGATCGTCGTGAAAACCGATGCTGCAGCCAGCTGAGACCACTGCTGCCCTTTCTCGCCCAGGAAGGCGTTCAGAGCAACCTCGATCAGCTGCTTGTTTTGCGACTGGGTCATGACCGTGGGCCACAGGAATGATGTCCACGAACCAAGGAACGAATTGATGGCGATCGTCACGATCGCGGGCTTCGCGAGCGGCAAAGCGATGCTCCGGAAATAGCGCAGGCGCGATGCGCCGTCGATCTGTGCCGCCTCCCAGAGCTCCTTGGGCATCGACATGAAGTATTGCCGCAACAGGAAGATGCCGAATACGCTCGCTGCGAAGGGGATAATCAGCGCATAGAACTTGTCATACCATCCGAGCGTCCGGATAATGAGGAAGTTCGGGATCAGCGTCGTCGCCGCGGGGATCATCATGACGCTGAGGACGAGGTTGAACAGCACCTCTTTCCCCCTGAAGTCGATGCAGGCAAAGGCAAAGGCGGCGAGGGACGACGTCACCAGGGAAATCAATGTCGCAGCGACCGCCACGAAGAGCGTATTGCCGAAGTAGCGCAGCCATGGCGCGGAGTTCCAGGCGTCGATGTAGTTCTGGAACGTCGCGTGCCTGGGCCAGAACTGGGGTGGAACGTTAAAGACGGCGTCCTGAGGCTGCAGTGACGTGACGATCATCCAGTAGAACGGGAACACGACCAGGATGAAGAGCCCCGCTATGGCAAGATAGAGGAGAACTCTGGTGACCCTGTTCCAGAAAATGGACTGTCGCATCGTCGTCATGTCACACCGTCATCCGTAGAAGACCTTGCGTCCGGTCACCTTGCGCTGGAGCATCGTCAGGAGGAAAATGATGGCAAACAGTCCTATGGAAACTGCGCTGGCGTAGCCGAAATGCATCTGCCCAAAAGCTTGCTGATAAAGGTAGTAGCCTGTCGTTGTCGTTGAATCGACTGGACCCCCCTGCGTCAGGACAGCCACCTGCGTAAACATCTTGAACGCACTGATCGTATAGATGATCACGACGAAGTAGGTGGAAGGGGAAATCATGGGCCACGTGACATGCCAGAAGGTCCTCCATCCGCTGGCTCCGTCGATCTGTGCAGCCTCGAGGAGCTCGGTCGGTACCTTGGACAGGGCAGCCATGAAGATGATGACCGCAAACCCGATATCATGCCACGTCGAGTAAAGGATCATCGCGGGCATCGCCGACGCCGTGTCCGTCAGCCACCTGCTGACTGGCAGACCCACGAAGTGCAGTGTCGCGTTGAGCATGCCGTAGTCGGGGTTGAAGATGTAGAGCCAGATGATGGACGTGGCGACCAGCGGCGTAATGTATGGGATGAAGAACCCCATGCGCCAGAATGTCCGCCCCCGGACTTTCGCGTTGAGGAGCACGGCGATCAGCAGTGAAACGGCGACCGCAATCGGGACACTACCTACCGTGAAATAGAGTGTCCTCAACACCGAACCCCAGAAATCACCTGAGGTGAGCATCTGCCTGAAATTGCCAGGCCCCACGAAGATGCTCTGGCCGACAAGGTTCGTGTCGAACAAGCTGAGGCCAACGACGATGAACGCCGGAAGGAAGGTGAAGACAAAAAGAACGAGTGTCGAGGGGAGAGTAAAGAGCCAGCCAGCGACGTTGTCGCGGATAACCTGTTTTCGTCTTGCCGGCGTAAGTTTGTTGTCCATGCCCCAAACACCTCTAGACCGCAGTTTCAAGTCCGTAACGACTTGGCCAGGTGGACTGAGCTTTTTAGTATAACATTGGCAACCTGCAAGTCAAAAGAGACTGTGAGCACCTCGGTAGTCCTTACCATATAGTCTCGGAGTGAAAGAAACCGTGCTTCTGCTATACTTTCCGAAGCAGAATTCGTCCTGCAGAGAGGGGGTGGAAAATTGACACAACACTTTATTGAGCTCACAGCACCGAAGCGGCTCATGGCCAAGGTCGCATTTGCTCGCTCGGCCGGCGCTGCCGGAGATGTTGTCCTTGTCCTTCCCAAAACACCGGATGAGGAAATCGGCCGTGTCCACCGTCTGGTAGCGGCGGCTCGCAAGGCACTTGGGGCCGAATCGATACCCTTCCAGATCGTCGAGATCGACGAGGCAATCCGCCTGGCAACGTTGGGAGATCCTTCCCGGGCACTCGTGATCGACCTCGACCTCCTGCATCGCGGGAACGTCGGCCTGCTCGAGTCAGCCTGTAATTCGAGCTCACAGGTTATCGGTTACAAACTCCATCAAAACCGTTCCAGGACAGCCGCCATCTTCGCCCGCGGCGACTCCAATGCCGTCCTTGCCGGGACGGTCGTACGTCGGCTTACCGAGGCCGGAGTCGTGGACAGGACAAGCTTCGTCCACGTCACCCATGTGGGTGAGGCTGCAAATGTCAACGACAGCGTCCTCGAGGCGTATGGCAAGGTCAAGGCTGAACTGCCGCAGGCCCGCCTCGCCATCGAACAAGCCGAGGATGGCGTGGAATCCGCCATCGAACATTGTTCGCTTCAGTACGGCCTGCTTGTCCTTGGACTGCCACAGCACCCGAGAAAACGCTCGGTGACCGAGCACCTGCTTGCGCATGTCATGGCAGGACAGCTCCGTGCAACTACCGTGTTTGTCTACGCGCGCGGCGCAGAGGTTGAACAGTTATCAGCCACAACACAAGCCATCGAGCCCTGGATCCTCAAGAACACGTTCTCCCTGGGCGAGTTTGAGGACATCGATCGACTCATCCAGGCCAAGCGTGACCGGCATGTGTCGATCTCTCTCATCCTGCCGGCGCTCAATGAGGAAAAAACGGTTGGACAGGTCATCGACGCCCTCAAGGGACCACTGATGGACGAACGGCCACTGCTCGACGAGATCATCCTCATGGACAGCGACAGTGGCGACAACACGCGCGCCATAGCGACCGAACGCGGCATCCCTGTCTATATCCACCAGCAGGTACGCCCAGATCTTGGAGCCTACCCCGGCAAGGGCGAGGCGATGTGGAAAGCATTGTTCGTCGCAAAAGGAGACATTCTCGTCTTCGTCGACACCGACCTGTCCAATCCCAACCCATCATTTGTCTCCGGACTTGTCGGCCCTCTTCTTCTGGATGAGCGTCTGAACTTCATCAAGGGTTTCTACCGCAGGCCCGTGCGTGTCGTCAACGAGTTCGTGGAAGTGGGCGGCGGCCGTGTCACGGAGCTTACCGCGCGCCCCCTGTTGAACCTCTGGTATCCGGAACTCGGAGGGCTGTTCCAGCCACTTGCGGGGACTATCGCAGCACGTGCCGGCATCCTGCGCGAGCTGCACTTCATGACCGGCTATGGCGTCGAGATCGGGAATGTCATCGAATATGTCCGCAAGTACGGCATCGATGGTCTGGCCCAATCGGAACTGGGCGAGATCATCCACCGCAATCAGCCCCTGGAAGCACTGTCCAAGATGTCGTTCCAGGTTCTGGAAGCCTTCTTCCGGCTCTCGCACGGGCTGATGGCCCCCGGCATGGCTGACCGCATGAACGGCGTCCTGCGGCAGCCCTTCCTCTCGGACACGGGTTTTACGCTGTATCAGGCGCGCCTCGGGCAGGAGGTGAGGCCTCCAATGTTCTCGGTGCCGCCTCTCGATTCTTCCGCTTCAGCCGAACCAGCGACCTGACACCAGGAAACCGATATGATTGCGACTGACGCTCAGGGCCAAACCTGGTGGAAACGGGGCGTCATCTATCACTGCTATGTCCGCAGTTTCATGGACAGCAATGGCGATGGTATCGGAGACCTTCCTGGGCTGACCAGCAAGCTGGACGTCCTGCGGGACGGTACGCCCTCTTCCCTTGGCATCGAGGGCCTGTGGTTGTCGCCTGTCTACCCGTCGCCCAACCGCGATTTCGGGTACGACATCAGTGACTACCTCTCGATCGACCCCACGTACGGTACGATGGAAGACTTCGACCGCCTCGTGGCCGGTGCCCGCGCACGGGGCATTCACCTCATCATGGACCTTGTCGTCAACCACAGCTCGACTGAACACGCCTGGTTCAGACAGGCACGCACCTCCCGCGAGAACCCGTTCCACAACTACTACCTCTGGAGCGACGGAACCAACGGCAAACCCCCCAACAACTGGGGTTCGTCATTCGGAGGTTCGGCCTGGGAATGGAACGAGCAGACCCATGAGTTCTACCTGCACAGCTTCCTCAAGCAACAGGCAGACCTGAACTGGCGCAACCCCCGGCTTCGTGAGGAGATCCACGATATCATGCGGTTCTGGATGGACCGGGGTGTCGACGGCTTCCGTCTCGACGTTGCCAATTACTACGTCAAGGACGCCCAGCTTCGGGACAACGCTCACGAGGTTGTCATTGCTCAACCCATGCCCGGCAACCCTTCGAAGACGCTGTTCATCCCAATGTCACGCGAGGTGTACGACCACACTGTGGATCAGCCGGAGACGCACGACGCCCTACGGGAAATGCGCGGCGTCATCGACGAGAAGCCCGGGCACATGATGGTGGGAGAGATCACACAGCGCACGCAGGGTCAGGTATTGTCCTACTATGGGGACGGCCAGGACGAGCTGAACCTGGTGTTCAATTTCTTCTTCTTCGTTCGACATTTCCGGGCGAAGGACTTCCGCGACATCATCCAGAGAACCCTCGACCTGCTGCCCGAGGGCGCTTGGCCCGCCTGGGTCCTGAGCAGCCATGACGTCGTGCGCGCAGTATCACGCTACCATCTCACGCCACGGATGACGAAGAGTATGACAGGGCTGTTTCTGACGCTCAAGGGGACCCCATTCCTCTACAATGGAGAGGAATTGGGGCTTGCAAACACGCCGCTCCCCAGGCGACTCCTTCAGGACCCCGTGGGCAAGAGATACTGGCCCTTGCCGGTCGGCCGGGACGGCGAACGCACGCCGATGCCCTGGAATGCGACACCCGACCGCGGCTTCACCACGGGAACCCCGTGGCTGCCCGCCGGTGCACCTGACATGTCGTACAGTGCGGAGGCAGCAGACCCGACCTCGGTGCTGAGCTTCACGAGACAGCTCAGCTGGTTCAGGTCGCACCATTCCGCGTTGAATGCGGGCGATATGTCAATCATCGCCGGTCCGTCGGACACCTGCCTCTGCTTCACGCGCAGATCCTCAGCAGAACACCTGACGATTACGATAAACCTGTCCGACCAGACCGTCGCGATCCCACGGGGCAGCTTCACGTCAGACCAGATTCCCCTGTTTACCACAGAGGAGCAGCCATCCACGAACAGTCTGGCTCCCTGGGAGGTCAGGATAGCGGCCGCTCCCGCATAACCCAGAGGACAGGTGGTCACTCCACTACGTGAGAGCTCTTCCGTCCAGTGATATCCCGGCCAATGATCACGACCATGTCGGGGCTCTCTTCCGTCCTGACCAGTGCACCGCTGACTTCAACCTGTCGAACCGAACCCGAGACGTTCTGGATGTCAAAAACCTCAAGTGGCTCGGGTCCTCCGAGCAGCAACCGGTCAAAGAACGCCACGCCACGACTGCGATCAGCAGGCCCGATAACATCGACCACGTCCCGGCCGGTGAGCGAAGGCACGGGCACGCCAAGGAACTCGCCTAAGCGGGCATTCGCCAGGATGATATGCCTGTCCAGGCCGACCATGCAGATGTGTTCAGACGACCTGTTCAGGAACGCATCCAGCTGTTCCCGACTCTTCTCGAGTTCCAGTTCGTTCCTGCGCATCTCGGTGATGTCGAACCCAATGCCGACTACGCTGGCGACAGAGCCACGGATGTCGAAGACCGGCATCTTGACCACGTGGAGCTGGATGTGGCTGTCGCCGTGAATCTCGTCGTAGTCACGTTCCCAGCTGCGCCCCGTGGCAATAACGACGTCGTCCGTCTGCTCGAACTCCGTCGCTCGCTCGGGCTCGTACAGCTCCCGATCCGTGTGCCCCAGCAGGTGGTTGAGCGAGAGGTCCTTCCACTTCGGCCCGGCAGGGTTGTACTGCGCCCACATCAGGTTCCCCGCCTGGTACCGGTGATCCAGCGTTTTGAGCCAGATGGCCGCTGGAAGGTTGTCCATCAGGATGCGGGCGAACGCCCGTGACTCCTCCAGTGCCTCCATGTTCTCCTGCCGGGCAAGAAACCTCTGCTGGAGGATGAGGGCACGAACCGCCGTCCAGATCAATATGCCACTGACGATGATGGCGATCGCCATCAGCACTTCCTGGCCAATGGTCAGATTGTCGGCAAAACTGCCCAGGAGTGCGCTCCACGCGACCACATACAAGCATGCAGCCAGAGTGGCTCCGGTCCTCGCCCGCCTGAACCACCACTGCGGCCTTCCTGTCGTCCCTGCTGCGTTGTGAGTATTGCTGGTTGCTGGACTGTCCAGTTTCATCCGTCCACCTTCTCTCTCGACATCTCTGAGCGTAGCCATCATGGATGACCTGTCAAACACCCCGAAGAACGTGGACCACCCGGACCCTCTCCTTGACAAAGGAAGATGGCCCGCTAGAACATTCATGGGAAGGACCGCCTGCCATATCGCTGGACAAAAAACACCGGCGGATGCGCCGTGGTGTGCCGTTTTGCACCGACTGGAGGCAACGATGAAAGTCAGCATCATTGGTGGGGGAGGGACAAGAGTCCCGATTCTCGTGGGCGCTCTCCTGGACCTTCAGGAACGGCTCAGCCTGACAGAGATCTCACTGACCGATCCCGATGGCGAACGGTTCGCCGCCATGGATAAGATCGTATCGGCCATTGTCAAGGACAGAAACAGCACGATCGATATCTCGCACGCCGACACGTTTCGCGAGTGCGTGACCAGAGCATCCTTCGTCATCGCCGCCATACGCGTGGGTGGCGACCATATGCGTACGCTGGACGAACGAATCCCCCTCTCGATGGATGTTCTGGGGCAGGAGACGGTCGGCGCAGGCGGCTTTGCCATGGCTGTCCGCACCATCCCCGTCGTGCTGGACATGCTCAACGAGCTGCGTGAGGTTGCACCCGACGCCTGGTTCATCAACCTCACAAATCCGTCGGGGATCATCACGCAGGCGATGGTCAGCCATGGAGGCTTTCACAACGTCGTCGGCATCTGTGATGCGCCGACTTCCATCGGCATCCTGTTGGCCTATCTCCTCAAGGTCCAACCGGAAGACTTGGTGTTGGACTACTACGGACTGAACCACTGCGGTTTCGTCAAGAGCGTCTACGCTCTCGGGCACGACGTGTTGCCCCAGATCCTTTCCATGATCGACCAGGTGCCCGATTTTGAGGTGATGACACACTTCTCACCTGCATTCGTCCAACGCCTCGGCAAACTGCCCAACGGGTACATCTGGTACTACGCCTTCAAGCGCGAATCACTCGCGGCCGTCAAGGCTGCCGGGGAGACCCGCGGCGAGGAAGTGGAGCGCCTCAATGCACAACTTGTAGTCGATCTCATGGCAACCAGCGACCCGCTGGCCACATATCAGGCATATCTCGGCAAACGCGAGGACGGTCACCTCGCAGAGGAATATCGGACCGCCATGAGCCTCAAGAGTGGCGAAGGATACAGCGCCGTTGCCATGGATGTGCTTCTCGGCCTCGCAGGCAAGGGTCAGTCCGTCGTCCCCGTCAATGTCATGAACCGTGGGGCGATTGCCGGCCTTGCCCTCGACGATGTCGTCGAGGTCCCGTCACTGATCACTGAACGGCTCATCCGCCCGCTGGCAGTCGGGCCCATCGACAGGGAGTCACAACTGCTTATCGAGCAGGTGAAACTGTACGAGAGGTCCCTCGTCGACGCAGTCGCCTACCGCGACCTCGGGGCTCTCATCGAGGCTCTGGCGCTCAATCCGCTGGTACCATCGCCGGCCGTGGCACGAGATCTCGTCCTGGCGTTCAAAGAGCAGGAAGCCCCATACTTCGA
>NZ_QXIU01000057.1 GCF_003570935.1 Candidatus Cryosericum odellii | reverse complement strand
CCGACGTTCTTGCTGGGGTCGATTTCTTTCGCCATGTTCGGAACGGGGACGACCTTGCCCCCAACGGTCTTCGTAAGAGGATTGCCTTTGGCATCGACAGTCTGAACATAGTATTTGCTGCCGACCTTGATGGACGTGTTGAACGCTTCACCACCATAGATGTAGTAGGCCTGCCAGGCGTATGCGGAAGCCAACTCCGGGCTGAGCGCGCGCTTCCACGCATACTCAAAATCGTATGCAGTGACGGGTGTTCCGTTCGTCCAGTACGCATCGCGAAGCGTGAAGATGTAGGTCTTCCCGTCCTTGGAGATCGTCCAGCTCTTCGCGATTGCGGGCTGCGGGACACTCTTGCTGTCGAGACGTGTCAACCCGTCAAAGACCTGCAGGTCGATGTTGACATCCGCAAGGGTAGCTGTAACGCCTGGATCGAGCGTAGCAGGCTCGGTCCCCAGGTTGTACGTCACTTCCTGAGTAACAGCTCTTGCTGAGGGTACGACAGATAGTCCGCCGAACAACGAGACCAAAAATACCACTATCAAGACAAGTGACAGTGCTTTTCTCATTAAATAGCCTCCCCCGTCACAACAGGATTTGTTGCCCGTGTGACTATTTCTCATGCTATCAGGGGGCGGAAAAATACAATGAATACAATGTGGGCGAGGCTCTCCTCGGGGGCCTTGAAAACCCCAGGCCGGTTCTCAACTCTGTGCATGCAGCCGACGTGATGAGTCGATGCGCAGTTGTTGACGTGAACGAGGATTCGGCACACACTATGACATTGGTATTCCTGATTAAGGAGGAGTATGAGAAAAACACATCATATGCTGAGGGTCTTGTTGACTATCGTGCTGCTGGTCTTCTTGTTTCGGGGTGCAAACGAGGCAAGGAACAGTTAGAACAACAGGTAAAGAGGTCGTAGCAGGAACAAGTGTTAGCTCAGCCGTTACCAGAGACTGTTACAGTTTGGGACCCCCCGAGCCTTTCTGTTCAAGACGAGGGGAGCTTCTGTCCCGAAGTGTAACAATCTTGGGACCGTCCCGAGAATGTTACACCCCGGCGTCATCATCAGCGACGCCGGGGTGTTTGCTGCTGCTCGCGCTCAGACACGAAAATGGAGTTGGGAACCAGATGAGACTGCCCGTGCGAAGTATGCTTGTTGCTATGCTGTACTTCTGTACCGGCACACAAGGTTAATACAAAAGCCCAAGTTTTGAAAAATTCTCATATTCTTTGCGGGCATCAATTTGAGCACTTTTTCGGGCATCGTCTACGAATTGAACATTTCTCTCTAAAAGGGAAACCACATAAGGGTCCAGAGAATGATTTTTTGCCATTGATGCGATAGTAGATAGTGCTTTCTCTATGCCCATTCCTTCCCTGTACGGGCGGTCTTCAGAAATAGCAGTAAATACGTCAGAAACAGCCATTATTCGAGAACCCAACGGAAAATCAAAGCCACTTATATGAAACGGATAACCTGAGCCATCAAGTCTTTCGTGGTGGAAAGAAGCCCACTGATTGATTGTTTTGAAGTCTTCCATATGTGACAGTATTCTATACGTATGATAGGTATGACTTCTCACTATGTTGAGTTCTTCCATTGATAGCTTATCGGTCTTTTCCAAAATCTCCTTGGGGACAGCAAGCTTACCTAAATCGTGCAAATACCCTGCAATTGCCATCATACTACATTCCTTTTCGGAAAAACCTGCCAACCTTGCAAGCGCCACAGAGGTTGCAGAAACCCCGCTACTGTGAGTTGCCGTAAACCTGCTTCTAAAGTCAATGATTCGTGAAAGGATTTTTGTCAACTTTTGGATTGACTCTATGTCAAAAATGACGAGGGGCAAATCTTGTATCTTATGCAGTTCAAGTTCAAGGTTTGGAGAAGAAGTATCAAGCCAGAAGAACTCCTTGCGTGATAGTTTTACAAATGCGTCAACAAATTCAGGCACAAATACCTTGCCTGAAAGGTTTTTTATCTTTTCTGTTATACCCCTGGCTTGGCCTAAAACTTCATGGTCATAGTCAATGAGCACCGAGATGCGATCTGCAAGGTGCAGTATCAGACTTTCAGCTGGAACAACCTCACCGTTAACCAAATGTCCATTGCCATTATCCCACTGGACATGATGGTATCGAATGATCCTCGCTTCATCTGAAAGTGGTTCAAAATCTCTCAAGAGCAAATAGCCCAATTCTGCATGTCTATTAAAGGATGAGTCTTCATCAAAATGCAAAATGTCCAGCCTTTCCTTTAAAGAAATAGACCCAACATCATGCAACAAGCTTGCAAAGAATAGTTTTCCTCTTTGCTCAATAGTTAACCCCAATTCTTTGCCAATACTCCAGGCAATATAGGCAACCCTTCTCTGATGATCTACTAGCATCGGGCTTACTGCGTCAATAGCTGCTGATAGACTTAAAGCAAAGTCAAAAAGAGAAAGATGAAAATCATCTATCAACATACAAGCCTCCTTATATAGTGATACGATGGAAATACACTCACTACAAACTATACTGTTTTCGAAATCTTAGTCACGCATCGACTCATCCAAAGTGGAACACCCCGGCGTATTATCGACGCCGGGGTGTTTGTCATGTTACTTGCGCTCGGACACGAGTTTCTCGAGAGGTTCGACCCAGTGGGTGCGCATGAAGTCGAAACCTTTCTGCCAGAAGGTTTTGTCGCGCGGGTCGATGCCTGCGAGACCAAGGATCTGGGCGGGGGTCATGGCGCTGCCTGTCTCGAGGATGCGGTAGTAAACGGGCTTGAACTTCTCGCCCTCCTCCAGGTATTTCTGGTACAGCGACAGGACGACGAGTTGGGCGAAGTTGTAGGCGTAAACGTAGAAGGGCCACAGGAACATGTGCTGGACGATCGCCCATTCCATGTCGTAGTGTGCGGGGATGGTAACGGAATCACCAAACATGTTGACCAGCTCCTCGTGATAGATGGAGCGGAGCTCATCGGTGGACAGTTGATGGTCGGCGATGAGGCCGTGCGTACGCGTCTCGAAGCGGTGGAACATGTTCTGCCGGAATGTCGTGGCAAAGGCCGACTCGAGCTTGGAGCAGTAGAGTGCGATCTTCTCCTCAGGGTCCTTCATGCGGCCCAGCAGGTAGTCGGTGACGAGCATTTCGCCAAAGACCGAGGCCACTTCGGCGAGGGGCAGGATGGCGTCGCGGTTGACCGCAGTCTGCTTGGCGGACAGGATACCGTGCATGCCGTGTCCCAGTTCGTGCGCCATCGTCTCCACGTCGCGGCCGGCCCCGGTGAAGTTGAGCATGACCCATGGATGTGCGCCGGGGAGATTGAAGGTGCAGAAGGCTCCGCCTGTCTTGTTGGGCAGGGTGCGGCCGTCGATCCAGTTCTTGTCAAAGAACTCCTGGATGATGTCGTGTGCCCGCTGGTCGAACTTGGCGTATGCATCCAGGACGATGGTCCTGGCGTCGTTCCACGTGTATCTGCGGGGCTTGGCGCTGATGGGTGCATAGATATCCGCCAGCGTGAGCTTTTTGCTGTTGAGAAGGCGCGCTTTGAGGGTGTAGTAACGCTCGACGATGTCGGTGTTGTCCCTGGTAACGTCGGAGAGGGTGTTGACAATCTCCGCGTCCAGTTCGTTGTCCAGGTTCCGCAGGCCCATCGGTTCGTCGACGTGGCGCAGTTCGCACTCGATCTGGTGGTCCTTGAGCAAGGTGTCGAAAACGTTGGTAATGACGAGGCTGTTCTCGGTGTATTTGCCAAAGTACTGTTTCATGGCACGAGCGCGCAGACGCGAGTCGGTGCTTTCCCGCAGTGAGCGGACCTGTTCGCCGTTCATGACCTTGCGTTCGCCCTTGACGGTGACCGTGAACTTGAACGAACTCGTCAGCTCCTGGTAGATGCGCTGTATGGCCAGCTTGCCCGTCAGGTCACGCTTGCTGAGCAACATCTCTTCTTTCTCACTGAGGAGATGCTGTCTCTGTTTGCGCAGGAACAGCAGGTAGTGGCGGTAGTTGTCCAGTGCCTTGTCGGCGACCAGGCGCGCAAAGAGGGCCTCGTCCATCTGGCCCAGTTCGATGGGAAAGAAGACGAGCGTGTTGGAGATGTCACTGCCCAGTTCTTGCATCTTCATCATCAAGCTCTTGGCGCCCTCGTCCAGGTTGTCTGTCGTGAGCATGAGCTCTGCATACTCACCGAGGCGGCCGGTCGCGGAGCTGATGCGTTCTTCTTCGACCATGAACTTCCTGAGCTCGGCGGGGGAAATCTTGCCGGCTGCAACCCTGCCGCGGTACTCTGCAGCGAGAGCGGCGGCGTCCCGTCGCACCGCTTTCATGTCGCGTGCGATGCGCGGATCGTCAAGGCTTGCATACAGGGCGCTCAGGTCCCATATGACGTTTTCTGACCCCAGTTTTGCTGCTTTCATCGATTCCTCCTTGAGGGCATGTTTGTTCGGACACCTTATGATACCACACAACCCCGGGGCCTCAACTGCGCCAATC
>NZ_QXIU01000056.1 GCF_003570935.1 Candidatus Cryosericum odellii | reverse complement strand
GCAGACCGTACGGCGACTCAGGTCGAATCTGTTCTGCAACTGTCGATGACGACGGGCTGGAACCCGCCCGTGCTCAAGGTATCGGCCGAATTGAACACTGGCATCGAGAGCGTTGTGGATACGATTGAACGGCATCGCGCGCATCTTGTGGCATCCGGGAAGCTGGATGCACTCAAGATACGGATGGCCAAGCTCGACGTTCTGGAGATCCTGAAGGCGCGCCTGGCAGACACAATGAAGCAGCAGCTGGACCAGCCGGCCGTGCAGGCAGAGCTGGAAAAGGTCGCCAGCAAGCAGAGCGACCCATATTCGCTGGCAGACATCATCTTTGAACAAAGCTGGAGGAATACATGAACATCAAGAACATCGATCATATCGGAATTGCTGTTACCAGCATACAGGAGTCACTGTCATTCTGGCAGGCGTCTCTGGGTATCGAGCTGCATGGTACCCAGGAGGTGCCTGAACAGAAACTGAGAACGGCGTTCCTGCCCGTGGGCGACACGGAGATCGAGCTGCTGGAGTCTACCAGTCCGGATAGCTCGGTCGCCAAGTTCATCGAGAAGCACGGTGAGGGCCTGCATCACATCGCGATCCGAGTCGACGACATCGACGCAGCTCTGGCGGAGCTGAAGGCCAAGGGTATCAAGTTGATCGACGAAACGCCTCGTAACGGTGCGGGCGGGGCCCGGATAGCCTTCGTTCACCCCAAGGCAACGCACGGCGTTCTCTTGGAGTTGTGCGAGAGAAAACAGAAGTAGCGCAGAGCATATCTGGAAAACAAACGCCCCGGTTACCCGGGGCGTTTGTGATTCACACGACGATGCTGAAACGAAACGTTTAGAACACGAGGGGAACGTAGCCGTTTCGGATGCACTCCGAGATGATGCCCCCCACCTGATCGATCTCGCACCCCAGACTCTTGAGAGCGTCGCTCACGGCCGCCTCTTCTGCGAACTCCTTGCAGGCCATGGGATGAGCCGTAACCTTGAAGACCTCCGCACCAAGGTCTCTGATCTCCTTGTCCTCGCTGAGAAGTCGTTCGATTGGGCCAAATAGAACGACGCGCACATCATCAAACACGTGGTTTTCATGAGTGTTCTTAGCGAACATCAAACCTGCCATGGCTTTTTCGCGCTCGGCCGTAGAGAGTATGATCAAGATTTTGCGTACTGGCTCCATTGCTTGCCTCCTGTTCTCCGGTGAACGCGCGCCGGGCCGCAAATCAATATTGAGAATCCAAGTACTACAATACATATAGCAGCGCAGCGTTTTGCGTCAATGACTCCACGGGGCAAGTCTGTGAATGGCAAGGTGCCCATTTGTCCACATCACTGACGTGTCAACTCACTGCAGAACTTGACCCATTCTGTGCCACGACTATCCTGAGAACAGAATCGAGCGAGTTCCCCTCTTTTCGCGCGTGTGGCAAGAGAATTGCTCTTCGATGAAGTCAAGAAGAGTTCAGGAGCTGCGAGTGCAACAAACATGCACAAGACAGTCGCGAGCACTGTGGGACGGGGGCTGACGTGGCCAAATGTGGTCTGGAAACTGGGGAGAGGGGCAACCATGACTGACAAGGAAATCCGTTCAGATGAGGCTGCCGTAGTGCAGAGGCCATCGGAGGAAGCGCTGCGAGATAGCGAAGAACGCTACCGTACAATGATCGGCAATCTTCCCGGGTTTGTCTATCGTTGCCAGAACGACCGTGACTGGACCATGTCGTTCATGAGCGATGGGTGCAGGGATATAACGGGTTATGCACCCGAAGACTTCCTGCACAACAAGAAGTTGGCTTTCAACGACATAATTCGCCAAGACTACCGGGAGCGGGTGTGGCTGAATGTACAGAATTGTGTTCAGCAGAAAAAGGCTTTCCAACATGAGTACCCCATTGTCGTTGCCAGCGGAGAAACCGATCATTGGGTGTGGGAGCGAGGGAGAGGCATCTTCTCCGATGCCGGGCAGTTGCTCTACATAGAAGGATTCATCAGCGACATCACTGAGCGCAAACAGGCTGAGGAAACGCTCCAAAATGAACGATTACTGCTTCGTACACTGATCGATAATATTCCGGATTCAATCTATTCCAAAGATTTGGCCTGCCGCAAGACACTCGCCAACTCAACTGAAGTACGCTACCTCGGAGTGAAATCGGAAGCTGATGTTTTAGGCAAGGACGATTTCGATATTTATCCAAAGGAACTTGCGGAGAAGTTCTTTGCTGATGATCAATTGGTAATGCTGACTGGTGAGCCAGTGCTCAATAGGGAAGAGTACATCCTTGACGAGAAACAACAGAAACGTTGGTTGCTCTCCTCTAAACTGCCATTGCGGAACCAGGAGGGCCGGATTATCGGTTTGGTAGGTATCGGCCGTGACATCACGGCGCGCAAGCACGCGGAGGAAGAGGCTCAGCGCGAACGAGCGTTTTTCGACCAACTGGTGGAGACAGCCCCGGAAGGCATTGCGATCGCCGATACCAAAGGCAGGATCATGCGGGTGAACGCCGAGTTCGTGCGCATGTTTGGGTATGGGGTTGATGAGGTCGTCGGACAATACCTCGACGACCTGGTGGCTCCTCCCGCACGCCAGGAAGAAGCCGAGGTGCTAACAAGGTCTACCATTCAAGGCGGGAAAAACCTTCGGGAAACGGTGCGGCGCAGGAAGGACGGCACCCTCGTTGATGTATCCCTCATCGGTGCATCTATTCTGGTCGCAGGGAAGCAGGAGGCGGTCTACGCTATCTACCGCGACATCACGGACCGCAAGCGGGCGGAGGAGGCGCTGCGGGAGAGCGAGGCGCTCTACCAGTCGCTCGTCAAAGTGTCGCCCCTGAGCATTTGCCGCAAAGACCTGGCGGGACGCTTCACCTTTGCCAATCAACGCTTCTTGGAAGCGTTGAACCTATCACTAGCTGACCTCATCGGCCTGACTGATTTTGACCTGCACCCGCCGGAGTTGGCTGAGAAATATCGGCGTGACGATCGAGCCGTGATGGACAGCGGGCAAGCTCGGGAATTCATCGAAGAGCGCGCCGTCCTCGGCGGTGAATCGAGGGTCATCCAAAGCTACAAGACGCCGATTTATGACGGTGCCGGAAAAATCAACGGTGTGCAGATCTCCTTCTGGGACATCACCGAGCGCAAGCAGGCGGAGACAGAGAAGGAGGCCTTGCAGGCGCAGCTTCACCAGTCCCAGAAGATGGAGGCCATCGGGACACTGGCAGGAGGGGTGGCACACGACTTCAACAACTTGCTGACCGGCATCCTGGGCAACATCGCCCTGATACGCGGGGGTCTGCTTGCTGCCGACCCGTTGCTGGAAAACCTGAATGCAGCCGAGACCGCTGCTCGTCAGGCGGCGGACCTCACGCAAGGACTGCTGACCTTCGGCCGCAGCGCTGCGATCCTACCGGTTGCTCTCGACGTCGATGCGGCAGTCGGCGAAACGCTCGACCTGTTGCACCAATCGCTGCCGGCCACAATCAACATTGTACGGGACTTCCAGCCAGATGCCTGGAACATCCTGGCCGACCGGTCGCAGTTGACCCAGATTCTGTTGAACCTGGCCGTGAACGCGCGCGACGCTATGGAGGGCAAGGGCACGTTGACGTTCTCCGTTCGAAACGAGGTCGTCGACGAGCTCTACGTCCGTCAGTACCCCTACGCGCAGACGGGCGAATACGTACGCCTGAGCGTGAACGACACTGGACCCGGCATTCCCGACGAGATCATGGAACACCTGTTCGAGCCCTTCCATACGACCAAGCCCGTAGGTTCAGGAACCGGCCTCGGACTCTCCGTCATCTACGGCGCCGTGAAACAGTCCGGCGGGTGGATCACGACGACGACGGGGCACGACACCGGCACGACGTTTAACATCTTCCTGCCGCGTTGTGTCTCCCCCGCTGTACCTGTACAGACGCCTCGACCCATTGTCGAGAACATACAACACAGTACGGTCCTGGTAGTCGAGGACGAGCCGGTCGTGCGTACGGTCACTCAGTCTCTGCTCACGCGAAGCGGATACCTTGTCATGACGGCGGGAAATGGCGCAGAAGCTTTGGACATGATTGCACAGCATCGAAAGGAGATCGACCTGATCATGTTGGACATGACCATGCCGGGCATGACAACCGGCGAAATCGTGCGGGCCATCCGTGCTCTGGATCCCACAGTCCCCATCCTGCTAAACTCCGGGTTTGCCTCCAACAAGACCGCCAAGCAGATACTCGAGGAGGACAGTGTCCAGGGGTTCCTGGCCAAGCCGTATGACTTGCACCAGCTGCTGGAAAAGGTGCAAAGTCTGCTCTGCAGAGGTTGAGCGGGCTGCCGGTCTTGAGATGACAACTCCGGCTACATTTAGCAGCTGACCCCGAAGGCAACGATGGATTCTCGCCTGCGCGGCAGAGCGCTACTCCCATGACACCAACATGTTCGTGGGAAGCACCCCTCGCCTTGAAGAACACCTCGCATCTTGGACAAAAGGATGCGAGGGACAAAAGGGCTCGGGGGAATGACGGATAGAGGAGAAGCACGCTCCCTTGCGCGGGAATGACAATAGGGTTTACTGCTTTGCCGGAAGGTCCTGCTGTGCCGCCAGCGCGCGGTCGATCTCCTGCAGGATGTGTTTGGCGCTGCGCCAATCCAGCATCACGACGGGCAGGTCCCTCTTGTGCGCCTCGTTGATCACCTTGCCCGAGAAGGAATGGCTGATGTACGACGTCAGGACGACCACGAGGCGGGTAGTGGAAAGGACCGCCGGGTCAAGGTCTTCCTTGCCATTTGTAGCGATACAGACGCTGTTGGGAAGCCATGTCTGCAGGTT
>NZ_QXIU01000055.1 GCF_003570935.1 Candidatus Cryosericum odellii | reverse complement strand
GCAGACCGTACGGCGACTCAGGTTGGATCTGTCCTGCAACTGTCGATGACGACGGGCTGGAATCCGCCTGTGCTCAAGGTGTCGGCCGAATTGAACACCGGTATCGACAGCGTTGTGGATACGATTGAACGACATCGCGCGCATCTCGTCTCCTCCGGGAAGCTGGACGTACTCAAGACACGGATGGCCAAGCTGGACGTGCTTGAGATCCTTAAGGCGCGTCTGGCAGACACAATGAAGCAGCAGCTGGACCAACCGGCCGTGCAGGTCGAGCTGGAAAAGGTCGCCAGCAAGCAGAGCGATCCATATTCGCTGGCAGACATCATCTTTGAACAAAGCTGGAGGAACACATGAACATCAAGAACATCGATCATATTGGAATTGTTGTTAACAACATCCAGGAGTCGCTGTCATTCTGGCAGACGTCTCTGGGTATCGAGCCGCATGGCACACAAGAGGTGCCTCAACAGAAACTGAAAACGGCGTTCCTGCCCGTGGGCGACACGGAGATCGAGCTGCTGGAGTCTACCAGTCCGGATAGCTCGGTCGCCAAGTTCCTCGAGAAGCACGGCGAGGGTCTGCACCACATCGCGATCCGAGTCGACGACATTGAAGCAGCTCTCGCGGAGCTGAAAACCAAGGGTATTAAGTTGATCGACGAGACGCCTCGCAACGGTGCGGGTGGAGCCCGGATAGCCTTTGTTCACCCCAAGGCAACGCACGGTGTTCTCCTTGAGTTGTGCGAGAGGAAACAGAAGTAGGGCAGGCGGGAAACAGACGTTCCGGTAGAATTTCAGGAGGAGGGTCGTGCTTATTTCTTGTCCTGAATGCAATACGAAGGTCAGCGACAAAGCACACGTCTGTCCGCACTGTGGATTCAGGATAGATACACTGACAAGATGTTCGGACTGCGGCAGACTGGTCCGGCCGGGTACTGCTGTCTGCCCTGGCTGTGGCTATCTGTTTGCCCAGAAAGCCGAGGAGGCCACGTTGCCCTCGGAAGAGCTGTATCAAGCTGATGAGCTTGCCTTTGTCGCGACACCAGACGGAGATGTCATTGTACCCCTGTCGCTCTCCGGGCAAGAAGAAGGGTCGTCCGAGCCCGGTCCGTCCGACAGGACTCATCCCGGCCGCCGTCCGCTCAAACTCGCATGGATGCGCAAGCTCATTGTTCCAGCCGTCTTGGCGCTCATCCTCCTGGTTGCGCTCAGGCCTCACCCACTCACGTACCATGTCGCAGCCATCGATCCACAATTCGGTATCTCCGAGAGCGAGGTCGAGTCCATCCTGCAGGATGCTGCGGGACGCTGGAATGTTGCACTCAAGAAGACTGCCATTCGCATCGACACAGGGACCAAGGGGAGTGCTATCTCGTTCGTCTTCGACTATCGTCAGGAATACCAGAATTCTGTGGCGGCCATCGACTCCCGATATTCCTATCTGGACTCAACGAACGTGGCGATTAGCCAGGAACGGAGCTCGCTCGACCTTGAGCAAAGTCGCGTCGATCGGGAATATGAGTCCCTCAACAGCGATATCACGTATTGGAACAGCAGGGGTGGGGCGACAGGGGCGACGTACGATTCCCTCATGGCGCGCAGAAAGACGTATAGTGCTGATTCGCAAACGCTTAAGCGAAACAGTACGACTCTCAACCAGGAGGTATCGACCTACAATGCGCACCTTGGAGAGTACAAGAAGACACTGGCCTTGGCGGAGGAGCAGTTCAAACTTGCCGGAGGATCGACGACTGAGAATGCTATCGGCATCTACGACCCGAGCGACTGTTCTATCACGGTGTATTCGTACTCTGATCCCCAACATCTGAGACTCATCCTCATGCATGAGCTGGGTCACGCACTTGGTTGTGGTCATACGAACGTCCAGGGTTCGATCATGTACCCCGAGCTGACAAGCGCCACAAGTCTGGCGAATCCCGTGCCAACGGCCCAGGATCTTGAGCTGGTCGGCGGCAATTGATATGGCTGATTGAGGGCAGTACGCAGCAGTCAGGAGGAGGTTAAGACATGAGTGACAGGACAAAAATCTCGTTTATTGGCGGAGGTGTCATGGCCAAAGCCTTCGTCGAATCGCTCCTGGCCAAGGGTATTGTGTCCGAGGACGACGTGATGGTCAGTTCTCGTAGCTGGGCTACGCTTGAGGTCATGCGCGAGCGACATCACGTTCACACGACGCTCTCCAATCATGAGGCAGTCCAGTTTGGGGACATTGTTTTCCTGGCCGTGAAACCCCAGAATCTCGAGCGTGTCTTTGCTGACATCAAGGGAGCCATGCGGCCGGAACAAGTTCTGCTGTCAATTGTTGCTGGAGTCGGTATCGAGAGGTTGAGGGAAGGTACAGGTCATGATCGTATCGTGCGATGCATGCCCAACACGCCCGCCCAGATCGGAGCAGGGGTGAGTGTCTGGACGGCCAGTTCCCAGGTAACGCAGGAGGGCCGGACGCTGGTTCGTTCGGTACTTGGCGCAGTGGGTCTCGAGATCGAAGTCGACGAAGAGCGATACGTGGACATGGCAACGGCAGTGAGCGGCACTGGGCCCGCGTACGTTTTTCTGTTCATTGAGGCTTTCATGGACGCTGCCGTGCATCTTGGGTTTCAGCGTGACATGGCGTTGGAGCTGGTGTTGCAGACAATGGAAGGCTCGCTCAAGCTCGCTCGGTCCAGTCAGAAAAATGCTGCCGAGCTGAAGAACTCTGTTACGTCGCCGGGCGGGACCGCTGCCGAAGCAGTCTACGAGCTGGAGAAGGCCGGGTTCAGGACAGCCTTGTCAAAGGCCGTCTGGGCAGCGTACCAGCGTACCCTCGCCCTCAAAGGCTGACCGCTGTTCGGCGGCTGATGCCGGAAAGTCAGGAGCGCAGTTGGATGCTGTCGACTGCCTGGTCGCGGTCGATAAGTCCATCGCGTTCGAGTGCGGCTACAATGTGTTCCAGCCAGGGCCCATCGGTTTCTTCTTCCGTCGGGAACAGGCGGGTCCTGAGTTCTGTGAGCCCCATTGTCTGATCAGACGGAAGGCCGCGCAGAAGCTCGATAATACGGCCACGCCAGATACGGTTGGGCTTGCCCCGATGAGAAGGTTCGGAGATGCGGGGTGGAACGGCTTCGGCCAGCCTGAAGGCTGAACGGCAGGCCTTGGTGACGGGGCAGAACAGACACCTGGGGGAACGTGCCGTACAGTACTGCGCGGCGATGTCCATACAGGCTTGATGCCACTCCGAACTGCGCCCGCGGGGATACACTTCACTGGCGACATGTAGCAGCTGGGATTCAGGCATGACCTCGAGCGTTGTCGTGAGTTGCCCGAAAAGTCGGCTGTATAGCCTCCGGGTGTTGACATCCAGAACGACGACGTCTCGGTGGAACGCAAATGAGAGGACGGCCGACACCGTGTACGGGCCGAGACCCGGAAGCGACCTCAGGTCATCGGCGGTGTCCGGGAGAAGTCCGCCAAAGCGCTCGACGACGGCGCGTGCGCAGTCTCGCAGCCGCAGAGCCCTGTTGTTGTAGCCCATGCCCTGCCACGCACGGATGATGGTCGCGTTGTCAGTAGCCGCGAGCGAGCTGAAGTCAGGATACTGCCGAAGGAAGAGGGGCAGTTTCTCCTGGATACGAGCCGTCTGAGTCTGCTGGAGCATCGTCTCGGAAACGAGGACGACATAGGGGTCGGGATTGGGGACTCTCCACACAAAACGACGCGCGTGAACCGCATACCAGCCCAGAACCATTGCTTGCACGCGTTCCACAGCGGTCAGATCGACTGAGAGATTAGTGCCTGCGCTCCTTCTAGCTTTTGGAGTGCCGGAAGTCTCGATGTGCGATGTGTCATCCGGGCGTTTCATGAATGTAGTATAGCAAGACAACCGTTTGCAGCGATAGCCCAGGCAACAATACTGGATAAAACAGCGTGGACCGCTTTGCCGGCCACGGCACGGAGAAAGGGAAACCCCCGGTCAGTCTTACTGACCGGGGGTTTCGTATCACTTCCTGTTACGGCGTGAACGTGATCGTTATCACGTGCAAAACCGCGTCCCATTGGACATTGAATGCCAGTGTTTCCGCGACAAATCGAAGGGGCAGAAGCGTTCTTCCAGCCCTGATGACCGGAACGACCTTGGGATTAGTGTCGATCTTGACCGACTTGCCATTCAGTTTCGCCACGTTCCTGCCGATCCACAGTTCCAATGTCTTGCCCTTCCGCACGATAGTGGCTTTCTGTGCTGGAGCATTCCAGGTGATGGTTCCTCCAGTCGCCTCGACGACTGCCCTGATGGGGAGCAGGGTGCGTGAATTGAGAATAATGGGGGTTGCATCCAAAGTGGCGGATTGCCCGTCCACATACATCGTCACATTGCCAACCCTCAGTTGGAGGACTCTCTTGGTCTTCCTGGCAAACGATGCGGTGATCTTCTTGTCTGCATTCATTGTTACTGTCACAGGATTCTTCATCCCCGTGAGAGATCCAGACCAGCCGGTGAAGGCATAGCCGGTGGCAGGACTCGCAGTCAGTGTCACCACAGTGTCAGTGGCGTACGAAGTGGCGTTGGGAACCCGGACGATCGATCCCCCGGCCGAGGGTGATATGGTGGTCGTGAATGCATGTGAGGGCGTAACACCGTACCGGAAGAGGCCACCCCCCCAAGTACCGGCATACAGGGCAGCGGGGACGTTGGTGTCAAAGGCAAGCGGCAGGATATACCGGGTGAAGACTCCAGTGACAACGGGTGTCCAGTGGTCACCTCTGTCTGTGGAGCGGAAAAGGCTGCCATCCTCAATGCCGGCATAGAGAGTAGTTGGCGTGAGAGGATCGATGGCAAGAGGACACAGGATCTGCCCATATGGAGGGGCACTGGGATTGGGGTTCACAGCGGTCCAGTTGCTGCCGCTGTCCGTAGAGCGATAGACGCCGCCATAGCAGTTGCCCGCATACAGGGTTGTTGGGGTGAGAAGATTGATGGCCAACGACCAGATCTGCTGCTCATAGACGCCGAGTCCCGTATTCGCCGCTGTCCAGTGGTCACCGCTGTCTGCAGAGCGAAAGATACCGACTCCATTGGTACCGGCATAGAGGGTGGTAGGCGTCAGAGGGTCAATAACAAGCTGGGTGACATGCTGATTCACGTCGGTGAAACTGATGTTCAGTGCTGTCCAGTGATCCCCACTGTCCATGGAACGGAAGATGCTGCTGGTATTGTTATCGGTACCGGCGTACAGGGTGGAAGGCGTGAGGGGGTCGACAGCCAGCGACGTAACAGACCCAATGGTATTGGCGAAACCAGTGTTTATGGGTGCCCAGATGTTGCCACTATCTGTGGACCGGAAGATGCTATTATTCTGTGTTCCAACATACAGGGTGGCGGTAGTCTTGGGATCAATCGCCAGCGATGTGACAACTTGACCGGTAATGCCTGCGTTCACTGTCCCCCAAGTCGCTCCACTGTCTGTGGATCGGAAGACGCCATACTCGGTCCCGGCATACAGTGTAGAAGGCGTGAGAGGATCGATGGCAAGAGGACACAGGATCTGCCCATATGGAGGGGCACTGGGATTGGGGTTCACAGCGGTCCAGTTGCTGCCGCTGTCCGTAGAGCGATAGACGCCGCCATAGCAGTTGCCCGCATACAGGGTTGTTGGGGTGAGAAGATTGATGGCCAACGACCAGATCTGCTGCTCATAGACGCCGAGTCCCGTATTCGCCGCTGTCCAGTGGTCACCGCTGTCTGCAGAGCGAAAGAGGCCGCTGCCGTTCGTACCTGCGTAGAGGGTGGAGGGCGTGACAGGATCAATGGCAAGAGCCATGACAGCCGGAGGTGCGCCAGCGAAACTGGTGTTCAACGCTATCCATGTGCCACCGCCGTCTACGGAGCGGAAGACTTGGCTGCCAGTGCTGGCATACACGGTGGTAGGAGTCTTGGGGTTGATAGCAAGAACGGAGACATTACCTCCATACAGTGGCAGTTGTGTCCAGATATACGTTTCTGCTGCCTGCGTGGCGGGCACGCCGACCAGCACACCCGAAAGGCTCAGGGCAAGGCACACAATCAGTGTCAAGACAAAGCGGACAGGTTGTTTCATAGTAAACGCCTCCTTCAGGATCTTCCTCTTGTTGCCAAGGTATCATACCACACGTGCGGGAAGACCGAGCGTTCTGTTCCTCGGACGGATGACGTTGGTAGCTTGAGTAGTGACGTAACATACGCCCACGTCCAGGCGGTGATACTGGATAGGACAGCGTGGACCGTGTTGCGGCCATGGCACGGAGAAAACGAAACCCCCGGTCAGTTTTACTGACCGGGGGTTTCGTATCACTTCCTGCTATGACGTGTATGTTATCGTGACCATCCGAGTGACCGCATTCCATTGGACGTCCATTGCAAG
>NZ_QXIU01000054.1 GCF_003570935.1 Candidatus Cryosericum odellii | reverse complement strand
TTACTACATTGGTCACGAATGAGATAATTTATATTGTAGTACAAAATGTTCGAACTTCATGATGACATCAAGCAGCTCGATCTGAGACCGTAGGGATCGCCAGACCTGTCGCGTTGACATGGGTGACGCATGAGGCCATACTAAATTAACGTTCGGTCGCCCAGCGACCGATAATAAATACAGGAGGATCATATGGAAGAGATCAAACGAATTGCCGTCGGCGATATGGCGCCCGACTTTACCTTGAACGACAACCGGAAGCGACCCATTCACCTGGCGGACTACCGGGGCAAGAAGGTCCTGCTGTCCTGGCACCCTCTCGCATGGACGAAAGTGTGTGCCGAGCAGATGAAAGCGCTCGAAGCTCATCTCGCGGACTTCTCTCGCCTCAACACGGTCGCGCTCGGCATGAGCATTGACCCCGTTCCGTCGAAGAACCAGTGGGCCAAGCAGCTGCTGATCGCTGAGACCATGCTGCTGTCCGACTTTTGGCCTCACGGAGGCGTGGCGCGCACGTATGGGCTGTTCCGCGACGTCGAGGGCTTCTCTGAGCGTGCCAACGTGCTCATTGACGAATCGGGCAAGGTTACCTGGGTGAAGGTCTATGCCATCCCCGAGCTGCCCGATATCGATGAAGTACTGGTGCACTGTGCAGAGTGATCACTTGGAGGTACCTATGGACGTAAAGAATGCTATCGAGGCCCGCAGGGCATATCGTTCTTTTGACCCTGTGGCTATCACTGACGATCTGATCTGGGACCTGGCCCGTGCCGCAAGCCTCTCAGCGTCGTGTTTCAACAACCAGCCGTGGCGATATGTGTTCGTTCGCGATTCCGACGTACTGGCGAAAGTGTGCACGGCAATGACGAAGGGCAACCAATGGACGGAACGAGCCTCCATGATCATCGCTGTCTTCAGTCGGCCCGAATTGGACTGTGTCATCAAGGACCGCGAGTACAACTGGTTCGACACAGGTATGGCGACGGCTCTGCTCATCCTGCGAGCGACCGAGCTGGGATTGGTTGCACACCCGATTGCTGGTTTTCGTCCAGATGAGGTGAAGCCAATGCTGGGAATACCGGAGAACATGAGACTGCTGACGCTGGTCATTGTAGGCAAGCACACAACGGTCCCCAACCCTATTCTCTCCGACAAGCAGTTACACGATGAAAGTGAGCGGCCGCCTCGCCTTCTGCTGGAACGGATCGCCTTCATAGACAGGGTGCCGGACGGAGCACCAGTCGGAGAGCCTATCCCTCACTGACCGCCTGGTTCAACCATGTCTGTCGCAACAGCATGGTGGACTCGCGCGTCAGGACACGAGTTGTTTCAGGATCTCCTCTGAACGGGCGAACAGCAAGGAGTGCCCTTCGTTGGCATACCATCGTGTCAGGGTATGAGGAAGGAGAGATGCAAGTTCTTCCGCCATGGATGGGGGAGTGATGATATCTTCGCGCCCCTGCCATATCTGAATCGGGTATGCGATTTTTTTCAGCGCGAGGCGCCAGGAGCCAGGATAGAGAGCCAGTTCCTGTGCGGCGCCGGCGACACCCTGCCTGAACGCTTCGGTCAGATTCGTACGGAGCATATCCTTGATGTCCGGTCGCTCGAGTACGGACTTGTCCGCGTCGGGTCGTTCCGCTGCTATACGGATCAACAGTGAGGGGAAGTCTGCCTGCACCTCCTGCATGCTTTGAGCGAACATGCGGCGAGCAAGCCAGGGGAAGCGCGCTATTGAGACGAACATCCGTCGCTGATCAGCATTCATTGACAGGCGAACAGCCTGGTTGTGAAGGGGAGAAATGCCTGAGACGATCCCGGCAGCGGTCAGTCTCTCACTGATGCGGTCTGCACATGCGACGACGTAGGGACTGCCTCCTGAAGTACCGAGAACTGCGAAATCGTAGATACCGAGGTGTACAGCAAGCTGGACGACATCGTCCGGCCAGCCCGAGAATGAGCGTCCACGTTTGGGATCTGAAAGACCGAAACCGGGCCTGTCGGGCGCGATGAGTCGAACACCGACTGCCTGTGCAGGGGCGTCCAGGGCGATGCCCTCGAGGCGTGACGCCGGAAATCCATGGAAAAAGAGTACCGGTATCCCTGATGGGTCGCCAAACTCCGCATACCCCAGGGCGCGTCCATCCACGAGTTTGATTGTCTGATCGGTCAATGCCATCTGCGCCTCACTTAGCTCGGAGATGTGTCTGCAAATCTCCAAATCTTGAGTTTACCATGAAGCGACAGCCAATCAACTGTCATATGGCGAACGCAGTCTGTGTGAACCGTCGGTCGCCCCCCGCACCGGGAGCCATGGTGCGTCTAGTCAAATGACAAGAGCTGGCCGCCACTTGCAACTGCAGTCGGGGTTTCTACCCGGCAGCCCGCTCAACTTTTGTGGAGCAGCTCTTGCACCTTTTCCAGCAGTTCATGCAGCTCGTAGGGTTTGGGCAGGAATTCCTGCACGGCCCCCTCCTCGAGCATCTGCCTGACGATGTCGTTGGAAGTGTACCCGGAGGTCAGCAGGATGGGGACCTTCGGGTCCAGGGCCCGGATGGCCTGCACGACTTCGCTGGTCGTCATGCCCGGCATAGTCATGTCCAGCAGGATGAGCCCAATGCTTACAGGGTGCTCCCGCAGGATGTTCAAGGCCGATGTCCCGTCCGGTGCCGTCAGGACCGTATATCCACTCCTGCTGAGGAGAGCCTGAGCGACCGCACACACGATTGGCTCGTCTTCGACCACCAGAATCGTTCCGCTGCCTGCATTCACAGGGAGGGGACTGGGAGTGACGGACTGGATGGATTCCTCCAGGCATCGAGGGAGGTAGATATCGAAGGTCACCCCGACACCTTCCATGGATACTGCCGTGATCCAGCCGCCGGCCTGCTTGACGGCACCGTAGACGATGGAGAGCCCCAGTCCCGTGCCGGATCCCACCGGTTTCGTCGTGTAGAAGGGTTCAAAGAGATGCTGCATGACCTCCGCAGACATCCCGGAACCCGTGTCACTGACGCTGAGATGGACGAACTCACCCGTGCGTGCATAGGGGTGTTCGTGGACATAAGCCGCGTCGACAGTCTCGTCCCTGGCGCGTATCGTCAGCGTCCCTTTGCCCTTCATGGCATCGCGTGCGTTCACTGCAAGGTTGAGCAGGATCTGCGTCAACTGCGACTGGTCCAGCAGGACGTTCCATGCTGTCTGCTCGTGGTCACGAACGATCTCCATGGTGGCAGGCAGAGATTGCTTCAATAGTGTCAGAGTCACATCGAGCGCGGCCGCGATATTCATGGGCACCGGCAGGATCATGGCACTGCGGCTGAAGGTCAGCAGTCCTTTCGTGAGATCGGCTGCCTGACGGGCAGAGGTCTCGGCTGCGTTCAGGTTCTCCAGCAACGGGTCAGCCGGGGCCAGGCTGCTGCGCATGAGGGCGATGTTGCCCAGGATGCCGGTCAACAGGTTGTTGAAATCATGGGCTATGCCACCTGCCAGCTGGCCGATGGCCCCCATCTTCTGGGACTGACGGAGTTGAGCCTGCATTGCTTCCTTGTCTGCTTCCGCACGTTTACGCTCGGTGATGTCTTTTACAATATGAACGAGTGAGGTAACATGTCCTGATTTATCCTTTAGTGGCCATGCTTGTAAAGAATAGAACCTCCCTCCCTGCTCATAGTCGCTGGACCCTTCCAGACCGGTTTCGATGGCTTTACTGCACGGGCAGACGGGGATAGGACATGTGGTCCCGTGTACCAATTCATAGCATTTACGACCGATAATCTCACTACGAGGAAGATTTAGCGCCCTCACTCCTGCTTCATTGATTGCCAGAAATGTGTGTTCAGACGAGATCAGGCAGACTATATCGGAAATAGCGTCAATAGCGACTCGCCATCTATCCACAGAGTCTTGCAGCGCCTCCTCAATCTTCTTGCGGTCCGTGATGTCTCTGCTGACACCCAGCGTTCCTGCTACCGAACCGTCCGGCGCGCGCAGGACAACTTTCTTGGTTAGGAAATTGCGGAGCTTGCCATCAACACCCACAGCAGTGAACTCGCCCTCGGTCGCACCTCTCTCGATGGCAACACGGTCATTGGCCACATACACCGCGGCTTTCTCGGGTGGAAAGCACTCGGCATCCGTCTTGCCGATGATGTTACCTTCAGCACTGGGGTCAGCGTGAAAGTACGACTTGCTGGCCGCGACATAGCGTCCTGACGCGTCCTTGATCCACATTGGGTCCGGCGAAACCTCCAAGAACTGACTCCACTGCAGCTGTGCGACCTGCAGCTTGTCCTCTGCCTGCTTGCGCTCGGTGATCTC
>NZ_QXIU01000053.1:10173-16378 GCF_003570935.1 Candidatus Cryosericum odellii | reverse complement strand
GACTACGCCGATCGTCTGGCCGACGACCTTGATACGGTGGACTGGCCCGAGCGTATCAAGATCATGCAGCGTAACTGGATCGGCAAGTCGGTTGGTGCCGAGGTTATCTTTGACATCGTGTCGGCCGGCGATGGCTCGAAGCATCCGGTAGCCATCTTCACAACCCGTCTGGATACAATCATGGGAGCCACGTTTCTTGTGCTGGCTCCTGAACATCTTCTGATCCATGAGATCGTTGCGAGCGAACAGCATGCCGAGGTCGATGCATATGTCGCGGCCAGCAAGACCAAGACGGAGATCGACCGCATGTCGACGGACAGGGAGAAGACAGGAGTCTTCACGGGGGCCTACGCGGTCAACCCGTTCTCTGGTGAGAAGGTCCCGGTCTGGATCGCCGACTATGTGCTCATGGGCTATGGCACAGGTGCCATCATGGCCGTTCCCGCTCATGACAGCAGGGATTTCGCATTTGCCGTCAGATATGACATCCCGATCCGTCAGGTCATCGGCTGGCCGGACGTCACATATGAGACGACTGCCTGGAATGATGCATACTCTGAGCACGGCGCGCTGGTGAATTCGGGGCGCTTCGACGGTCTGACGACGGAGGACGCCTTCGCGGCGATGGTCGCAGAGGGTGAAGCAAGGGGGTTTGCAAGGGCGCAGACCAACTACCACATGCGTGACTGGCTCATCAGCCGTCAGCGCTACTGGGGAGCTCCCATACCCATGATCCACTGCCCGAAGTGCGGAACAGTCCCCGTTCCTGAGGATCAGCTTCCAGTGCTATTGCCGGATGTACAGGCATACGAACCGAGCGGCACAGGCGAGTCACCTCTGGCCGGCATCAAGGAATGGGTCGAAACAACATGCCCTGTGTGCGGAGGACCAGCCCGGCGTGAAACGGACACCATGGACGGCTTCGCGTGTTCCTCGTGGTACGAGCTGCGGTACACCAGCCCTCACAACGACAAGGCGGCTTTCGACAGGGCGACCGTGGACTACTGGCTTCCTGTCGACCTTTACGTCGGTGGCGCCGAACACGCAGTCATGCATCTGCTGTATTCCCGGTTTTGGACCAAGGTCATGTACGACGAGGGCCTGGTCGGGTTCACGGAGCCGTTCGCTCGCCTCATGAACCAGGGAATGCTGCTTTCGTACGACGGGCAGAAAATGAGCAAGAGCAAGCATAACGTCATTACTCCCGACGAGGTTGTCGAGCAGTATGGTGCCGACACGTTGCGCTTGTATGAATTGTTCATGGCGCCGTTTGAACAGGAGGTCGCCTGGTCCAAGGAAGGCATTTCAGGTGCGCACCGCTTTACAAAGCGTTTGTGGGAGCTCGCGCAGCGGACCATCGAGGCATCACGGGAGGATCTGACGGATGCCTCGGTCCCGAAGCTCGAACTGCAGATCAATAAGCTGACCAAAAAAATCACCGAAGACATCGAGAAGTTCAAATTCAACACTGCAGTGGCCGCGTTCATGGAATACTTCAACTTCTTGTCCGAGACCGTACGGAACGACGAGACCATGCTGTCGACAGTCGAGTGGCAAACCGCGATGCGGCAGCTGCTTGTCATTCTCGCCCCTTTCGCTCCCCACATGACAGAGGAACTCTGGCAGGAGTACGGTTGCGAAGAGAGCATTCACAGACAGCCCTGGCCCGCCTGGGATGAGAGCAAACTTGTCCAGAACGAAGTAGAGGTCGCAGTGCAGGTCAATGGGAAGGTGCGTGGCTCGATGCTGGTTTCTTCCGACTCGACCGACGAGGAACTGGGAAGCCTGGCGCTCGCTCAGGATTACGTTGTCAAGTATACGGCCGGACACATTGTCAAGCGTGTCGTTGCAATCAAGGGAAAAATCGTTAATATTGTAGTTCAGTGACTCTCGATCAGGAGGAAGTTGAATGGCAAATCCAAAGAAGAAGATAACCCCCAGCAGGAAGGGCAATAGATACAGCAAGGTCAAGATGCGTTTCAGGAACAATCATAGCCCTCTTGTCCCTTGTGGGCATTGCAACAAGCCTATCCGTTCACATCACATTTGCCCGTACTGTGGGTATTACGATGGCAAGCTCGTGGTCAAACAGGAAGAGAAGAAGGGAAAGCCTGCTGCCTAACGTATGAAAGTTGCAGTCGATGCCATGGGGGGCGATTATGCCCCCCATGAGATTATCAAGGGGGCTGTAGAGGCTGCCCGCGAGTTTGGTATCACGGTCGTCTTCGTGGGCGATGAGGTCGCCATTAATCTTGAATTGTCCCAGTACCGTGAGGGTCAGCCCTTTTCGTACGAAGTGGTCCCAACGACCCAGGTCATTACGTTTCACGACCACCCATCCGAAGTACTGAGGACGCGCAAGGACTCGTCGTTGTACCGAGCCATCCAGTTGGTCGCAGAGAACAAGTGCCAGGCAATCGTCTCCGCCGGCAATACCGGCGCGCAGATGGCAATCTCCCTCTTTGTCCTCGGTCGTATTCGCGGCGTCCTTCGTCCCGGCCTTATCACGGCCATTCCATCGATCTCCGATGGACCGTTCTACTTCATCGACATTGGAGCGGTGGCTGATTGTGTTCCAGAGAATATTCTGCAGTTTGCGCGCATGGGTCAGGTCTACTATCGCCTCGTTACGGGCAAGGAGACGCCGACGGTTGGCCTCCTCAACATTGGCGAGGAAGCCGAGAAGGGGTCCCGCCAGATGATCGAGGCGCACAAGCTTCTGGCAGCCAGAAGCCCCGGGTTCATAGGCAACATTGAACCGAAAGAGGCTTTTCGACATGCTGCGGATGTTGTGGTCAGCGATGGGTTTACCGGCAACATTTTCATAAAAACCATGGAGAGTACGGCAGAAACACTGTTTGGTATGATGAAGACAGCGCTTGGCAGCTCCATCAAGGGCAAGGTAGGCGGTGTGCTGGCTCACAGCAATCTGCGGCTCGTCAAGGAGAAACTCGACTATAGCCAGTACGGCGGTGTCCCAATGTTGGGAGTCAAGGGTATCAGCATCGTCTGTCATGGCAGGTCCGATGCCACGGCCATCTATCACGCCATCCGTGTCGCCAGGAATGTCAGCGACGAAGGCCTTGTGACAAAGCTGGAGGCGCTCTGGAAATGACAGATAGCTTGAATCGGAGTCGCAGGACTGCTATTCATCGGATCGTCGTTCCGAAGGATGATTTTACCGGTGCCCTCGTGATGGAGCGGACCGAGGAATTCAACAAGACGCTCCCGGTGCCGTTCAAGAATCTTCGCTATCTGGTCGTCGCTCTCACGCACAGCTCATTCGCCAGTGAACACCACAGCTACACGTCGAACGAGAAGCTCGAATTTGTTGGTGACGGTGTCGTGAACTTCATTGTTGCCAAACTGTTGTTCCTGGAGTTTCCAGACGCCCGGGAGGGCGACCTATCCAAGATGCGCGCCGCACTGGTCAAAGAGCAGGGCATCTATGGGCGTGCGCTGGATCTTGGGCTTGACAGGTATCTGTTGCTGGGCAAGGGCGAAGACAAGTTGCGCGACGAACGCAAGCCCGCCATTCTTGCGGACGGCTTCGAGGCTCTTGTGGCTGCCATATACTTCGATAGTGGCATGCACGCGGCCGAGAAGTTCGTGACCATCGTATTCCACAAGGCAATAGCCGACCTGCACAACGGCGCGGTCCTGGACCATAAGACTGCCCTGCAGGAAGAGACGCAGCGGAGCATACGCCTGCTGCCGTCGTACGATACGGAGGTTGCGCGGGGCGAGGACGGATCGGACGTATTCACATCGCTGGTGCATGTTGGCAGTGTTCTCTATGGCGAGGGCCGTGGGTCATCCAAGAAGAAGGCCGAAGAGGACGCCGCTCGTGCGGCCCTTGAAGCTTTCGTTTCCGAACACCCACATCGAGGGGAGTCCGGTCAGTGAGCTTCCTGTTGCGTGTCAAGCAACTCTTTGGTGGGGACACGCCGGTGCAGGAGAAATCTCCGGTCGAGGCACATGAGATCGGAGCCGAACCACAGGAGCCGGTAGTATCAGCCGCCGCACAGACCGTAGAGCAGCAGGGCGGACGCGCTCGCCGCGAGGCGGCAGATTTCGATGCTCTGGAAGAGCTTTTTATCGACGCAGGCATCGACGTCGACACGACGATGGCTATCCTGCAGGAAGTGCGAAGGGGTGGACTGCTAGGCCGTCCCACAGCAGAACAGGTTATCGAGCGTATCCGTGGCAAGCTGAGCGCCGTGCTTGATCTGGACAGCACGCTGCACACAACGGGTTCACCTGCCGTCATCCTCGTTACAGGAGTCAACGGTGCAGGCAAGACCTCTTCAATCGCCAAGCTGGCAAACATGCTCAAGCAGCAGCATCGGACTGTCCTGCTGATCGCCGCCGATACTTTTCGCGCTGGGGCGGTTGACCAGCTTGCCATCCTCGCTGATCGCGTCGGCGTCCCAATGATGCGCTCGGTGGAGGGCCAGGACCCATCCAGTGTCGTGTTCAACGGACTTCAGAAAGCTGTGGCAGACAAGGTGGACGTCGTGGTGATCGACACGGCGGGTCGCCTCGAGAACAAGAAGAACCTTACGTTTGAACTGCAGAAAGTTGTCCGGGTCATTGAGACGAAGTTCGGGCTGCCATTGTCAGAGACGTTGCTGGTCATCGACGCGACGACCGGGGAGAATGCACTCATGCAAGCCCGCGCATTCAGTGAGGCGATCCCGATCTCGGGCATTATCCTCACGAAGATCGACTCCGGCGCGAAAGGTGGCAGTATCGTGAGCATTGCGCGTGAACTGCGCATCCCGATAAAGCTGGTCTGCAATGGTGAAACACTTATGAGCATAAAACCATTTGACAAAGACGATGTTGTGAACATGATATTGCTGTCGGAGTAGGCATCAATAGCAACAAAAACGTAGCTATTCCATCATATCCCGGTAAGGAGTTGAACTATGCAGAGTAAGGCGAAAGAAAAGGTGTACATTACTCCTGGTCACGAGAAGAAGATCAAGCGCAAGGAAGAGATCGGTGAGTTGCTTGAGTTCTACTCGGGCCTGCTCACCAAGAAGGAGCTCGGGGTTCTGGAACTCTACATTCAGCCGAACTACTCCGGCGCCGAGGTCGCCCGCAAATTGCGGATTTCACGACAGGCTGTCCATGACCACATCCGTCGCTCACTTGGACGCATGAGGCGCTGCGAGAACAAATTGCAGCTTATCGCCAACTACAAGAAGAACGTTGTAATGTTCCGGAAGATCATGTCCAAACTTGACCAGTGCTGTGAGCAGTCGCACAGTGGCGAAGGCAAACAGACGCTTGACGAGTTAAAGACCCTGTTCGAGAAGCTGATCAACCGCAACAGCCACGAGCTGTAGGAATGCCGAGTGTTTGAATCCGTAAAGAAAGCGTTCGGTGGGGTCTTCGATGGACTGCGCCGCAAAGGTCTGCTGTCGCAGGGAGACATCGATGCGGCGCTTGCCGAGGTCAAGCTGGGCTTGCTTGGCGCTGACGTCGATTATCGGGTCGTCAAGTCGTTTATCGCACGGACGCGTGAGGCATGCCTGGACGAGAAGGTCCTCAAGAGTATCACGCCCGGTGACCAAGTGGTCAAGGTTCTCTATGAACAGCTGACGCAGGCACTTGGAGGACAGGGCGGCAAAGGCATCGCTATAACGCACATCCCGTATCGGGTCATGCTTGTGGGCCTTCAGGGGTCTGGCAAGACGACGACACTGGGCAAGCTGGCGCTTCTCTTCAAGAAGGAAGGCCACTACCCTCTTCTGATTCCTGGAGACTACGGCCGGCCGGCCGCCTACCAGCAACTACAGAAGCTGGCGTCTGATGCAGGGGTCGAGTTCTACGGCGAACATGCCGGGAGTCTGGCGGATCTCGTTCACGGTGCTGATCGATTTGCCCGGGAAAAATCCTTGGATGTCCAGCTTCTGGACACGCAGGGACGCCATGATTTCGACACCGAACTCATGGATGAACTGCAGACGGTTACTGCGTTGTATCACCCTGACGAAACGCTGATTGTTCTCGATTCGATGATCGGATCAAAAGCTATTCCGCTTTCGCAGAGCTTTAACAAGGTTGCGCCGCTTACCGGGGCGATCTTCACGAAGTTCGATTCACCCGCACAGGGCGGTGCCGTGTTGTCTTTCAAAGAGTCCATTGGCAAACCTATCAGGTATGTCGGAGTCGGAGAGCATTTACAGGACCTCGA
>NZ_QXIU01000053.1:0-10050 GCF_003570935.1 Candidatus Cryosericum odellii | reverse complement strand
GAGGGCGTTGCAAAGAGATTCACGGCCATCATTGACTCTATGACCGACACCGAAAGACGCAGTCCTGCCATCCTGAACGCGTCCCGTAAGCGTCGTGTCGCTCGCGGTGCGGGCGTGGATGTCAGTGAAATCAACAGAATGCTCAAGCAGTTCGAGTTGTTCAGCCGCATGGCGAAGATGGCTAACAACAAGCATGCCGGGGGCTTTGGCTTGCCCGGATTCTGATACTCGCAGGTACGCAACAGGAGGAAACATGGTAAGCATTAAGCTCGCAAGGACTGGAACCAAGCATCAGGCTCACTATCGTTTTGTCGTGCTCGACCGTAAGAAACCAACCAATGGCGCAGTCATTGAGACGCTCGGCTACTATGATCCCAAGCCCAAGGAGCCAAAGATCGAGGTNNGTGCGCAACCTCCTCAAGCACAACGGTATCTGGCAGAGATTCGTTGCGAGCAAGGCCGCGAAGTAAGCCGGCTCTGCGTACATCAGGAGATTCCCGATGAAACAGTTGGTCGAAACCATCGTCAAGGCTCTCGTGGATAGCCCTGAAGAAGTGGTTATCACTGAGATTGCCGGAGAGCAGACCGTGGTCTACGAGATCAAGGTCGGCCAGAAGGACACTGGCAAAGTCATCGGAAAACAGGGCCATACGGCCCAAGCAATTCGCACTATCATCAGAGCGGTTTCTGCCAAGACTGGCAAGAACGCCACAGTCCAAATCGACAGCATGGACGACGAACAGGCCGAGGGTGGCCTGGAAGAGGAGCAGTAGAATCAATGGCAACCAGCGTTTGGATGAAACAGAATGTTCTTATCAAGACAGTCGTGACCCAGCAGTTCAAGGACAGCTATCTCAAGGAGCTGGACGGAGCGCATACTGGGGCGAAACAGAATCTTGAGAAACTGAAGTCCTCACTGTCGCAGCTCATCCTTCGTGGCGGCGTGGGTGGTCAGTATGATGATCTCGTCAAGGCGCAGTTGCAGGACGAGAAGGCAAAGCAGGAGCAGATGGTCATGGATCTCGAGGCCAAGAAGGCCGAGGTGTCCAAACTGGAGCTCGGTTCCGTCTACGTTCAGGGTGCACTTGAAGGAACAGTCGAAGTCAAGGTCGGAGACAATCTGTTTCAGAAGATCGGCTCGACCTCGATCCTTGTCCAGGACGGTGTCATCCTCTCTATGGAGTAGCAGTTCACTGTATTGTATGGCTCAGGGCAGAGCGGCAGTGCTCTGCCCTTTTTGTATACCCACCTGAGTTGACATGATCCCGCGTTGTGTGGTATAGTCTGACAAGATGTAAAACAGACAGAGACACTGGTCACATTCAGACTCAGGAGTGGACTGCCGGCTAGGAGGTGGTCTACTGACAGGCGGCACCGACGTGCCTGGAAGGCATTCGGCTAGCTGTCGAAGGGGATAACAATGGCATCCAAGAAGCTGCTCGGTATGCTGAACGACGCGATTGCTGGCGAACTGCAGGTCTCGCTCCAGTACATGTGGCAGCACGTGCAGTGGAAGGGCGTGAAGCACTTCGCAGTCAAGGATGAGTTCAAGAAGACAGGCATCGAGGAGATGAAACACGCCGAGGCAATTGCCGAACGGCTCTTCTACCTCGGAGGGACTCCGACGACGAAGCCTGAACCGATCAGCGTAGGGTCGTCACTCAAGGAGATGCTGACCACCGATAAGAAGGACGAGGAGGAAACGGTCAAGATGTACAAGGAGATCGTTGCCTTGGCCACCAAGGAGGGAGACCTCACGACGGCACACCTCTTCACCGAGATCCTGGGGGATGAGGAAGGACACCTCGACACTTTCCAGAGCCTGCTGGAAGAGATCTAAGAGATTAATCACAGCACGTGACATAAGGCGCCGGGTTTCCCGGCGCCTTTTTGCGTTATCGGGATAGTCAGAACGATCCCGGCGTGATATCAGGTCACAATTTCATATACTGTGGCGAGGGCAGGCAATGTGTCGGGATGTCCTCACGGGAGGAAGACAAACCATGAGAAGAGAGAGAGTACTTGGGGCAACTGCGATTGTTGTTGGCGCCCTCGCAGGTGCCGCAGCGGTTGAGGGCTTCCTGCGTGAGCCGTTTCAGTTGGATGTCACTCGGTTGAGGATCGCGTCTCCGTCGTTGCCGCCTGGTTTCGACGGCATGAAGATCGTACAGCTGTCGGACCTGCACCTCCACCGCATTTCGCGGGCTTACCGCATGGCAATCGACGCCATCAGGAAAGAACACCCCTCGCTTGTCGTCATCACGGGCGACCTGGTCGATCGCGCAGACGAGACGGCGGAGTGCCTCGCGTTCCTGACTGAGCTGCGTGCCGCCGCCGGCGCGCCCGTAGTTGTCGTGCCTGGAAACTGGGACCATCGCGCTTTTCCGACCAGGCAGAGCATTGCGGCATGGCACGAGCGCCTCCAGGCGGAGACGGGCATTCGAGTTCTTGTGAATCAAAATGTGGTCCTGCGTCGAGGCGGTGACCGCATATGGCTTGTCGGTACTGACGACCCGTACTTTGGGCATGCCGATCTGGATGCGAGCTTCAAAGGAGTCCCCAACACCGCATTCGCGCTGGTACTCACACATGCTCCCGAGGCGTTCGAGGAGCTGGCACAGCGCCCTGCCGCACGGCTGGTGCTTGCCGGCCACACCCATGGAGGCCAGGTCCGTCTCCCATTTATCGGTGCTGTGCGTGTCCCTTCGCGGTACGGCACACGTTTCGCGCGAGGGCTGTTCAAGCTGGGCGATACGTTCTTCTATGTCAACGCCGGGATGGGTATGAGCCATCTTCCCGTACGTTTCCTGTGCCGGCCCGAGTTGACGGTCTTAACCCTCAAGTAGTCTCTAACAGGTGCCAGGTCCATGTTGCACGGGACCAGACCCATACGGCACTCCAGTGACCCTTACCGCAGGTTGTTCTCAGTCAACTCTTGACATCTGGACATATTGTACTATCGTAATAGTACAATAAGGGGTGATGATGGAATTCTACGTTAACCCATATGATGGCGTGCCCGTGTACCTCCAGATCATCCAGCTGGTCAGGAATGGTGTAGCTCTTGGTACTCTGCATCCGGGCGACCAGCTGCCGACAGTCCGCGAACTTGCCGTCAAGCTGGCCGTCAACCCGAACACGGTCGCCAAGGCATACAGGGACCTGGAGCGTGAGGGTATGGTCGAGACCGTCAGCGGCAAGGGAACGTTTGTACGGGAAGGCAGGGTCGGCGTCGAGACAGAACGTTTGGAACACATGGTGGAAATGCTGGTCGTCGAGGCTCGCAACGCTGGCCTCACGATTGACGACCTCATTGAACGACTTGAGAAACGCAAACGGCATTCTGCGAAAGACCATGACCAGGGAGGAAGTTCATGAATGCGATAGAAATGATTGGCGTCAGCAAGTCGTATGGACAGGTACGGGCGCTGAAGGACATGTGCCTGACTGTCCCGACGGGCAGCATCTTCGGCCTGATGGGGCCAAATGGCTCTGGCAAGACGACCAGCATCAAGCTGATGCTCGGTCTCATGGAGCCCACGGCTGGGTCGCTCACGGTTCTTGGTGCCATCCCGTCAGGAGATGGAATGGTCCTCCGACGACGCATCGGATTCGTACCCGAGGACTTCTCGCTCTATCCACACATGACGGGCCTCGAGATCCTGGAATTCAATGCGCGACTGTACGGCTGCTCTGTGCAAGAGAATGTGCGGAGACTGCAGACTGTCTTCGAACTGCCGCTTGCACGCAAAATTGCTACATATTCCAAGGGCATGCGCAAGTTGCTTGGGCTCTACATCGCTCTCTCGACGGAACCGGAGTTGCTCATTCTCGACGAGCCCACCGATGGTCTGGACCCCGTAGTTCGGTCGCATTTCCTGGGCGTGCTGGCAGACGAGACGTCCCGGCGCAACCTGACGGTCTTCTTTTCATCGCACATTCTGAGCGAGGTCGAGAAGATCTGCGATACGGTAGCGTTCATGCGCGCTGGCCATACGGTCCTTCAGGACGAGGTGGAATCCATCAAGGCACAGTATCGGGTCTACACGGTCCGGTTTGGCACCGGACACAGCCCGCGCGATGTGAAGAACATTACTATTCAACGTGAGAGGGCTCTCGACCAGGACACCTGGGACGTCGAGATGCTTGCCGATCAGGAACAAGCTCGTACAGCGTTTGCCGATGCCGGGGGCACTGTGCTCAACGTGCAATCGTTGCCGTTCGATGAGATCTTCATGCGGTTTGTGGAGGTGTGACGTGAAAGCATTGATGTGGAAAGAGCTGCGGGAAAACCGCTTGAAGATCATCGCAGGATGCGTGTTGCTGTCGATAATAGGATTGGCTGTCTCCATTGCGTATCGCTTCCTCGAGAGGGGCATTCCCGGCATGGGCCAGATCCCGCCGGAGTATGCAGATCTGATCAAGAAGCTGATGCCGGACTTCAGTAATGTGAATGCATATCTGTATTCCCAGTGGTTCAGCAAGAACCTGCAACAGGTGGGTGCCATCCTCGCAATCGTGCTCCTGGGTAGTGCGGTCGCCGGTGAGCGGGAACTGCACACTGCCATCTTCCTGTTCTCGCGGCCTGTCAGCCGCGGCATGATCCTGGCAGCCAAGGTTATTGTCCTCTTTGGAGGGCTTGTGCTGGCAGTGCTGGTCTCCACGGGAGGTGCAGTGCTGGGTGCTCTCATCGTCGGCAAGGCGCCCCAGTCTGCATTTGTGCTGGCTGCGACACTGCACAGCGTTGTCGCGCTTATCGCATTTGCGTCGCTTGCGACACTGCTCTCAGTCCTTGTGCCGGACCGCGTGAAAGCAATGCTCTTCTCAGGAGGTATCATCATCGTTCTTTCTGTCGCAGGCCAGTTCAAGCCTCTCCGTTGGCTGAACCCGTTGACGTTGTTCGGAAGCCCAAACCTCATCATAAGCCCGGTACCACAGCTCGTGCCCATTGTGGTCGGCGTGGTTCTGAGTGCCTGCATGCTGGGGATTTCGCACTACATACTGCAGCGGCAGGAGTTCTAGCCCGGTCTGCATTCGTGTCCAGGAGGCCCCGGTGCTGCGTGCCGGGGCTTTTTCGGTTTCCGCTATACTTGGACTTCGTTTTGCCTACAATGGACATGGAACCATGGGGCTGGAATGGGTGCGCATGCACCCCCGCCACTGACACGGAAACGATGGAGGAACTCATGACACGACCGAAGCAATCACTGCGTTCCATCACGGCGCAAAACCTCTATGCACTTCAGCTTCTTACGGACGTTCGTCTCTCGCCGGATGGCAGGCACGTCGTCTATGGTGTTCAGCGGGTGGACAAGAAGACACAGAAGAAGTACGCAAATCTGTGGATAGCACCCACAGACGGTTCTGGCGAACGCCAGTTCACGCAGGGAGACCAGACAGATGCATCGCCAAGGTGGTCGCCCGACGGACGGAGCCTTGCATTCCTGTCGTCGCGCAAGGAAGGGGAGAGCGCGCAGGTTTATGTCATCAATGCTGACGGCGGGGAGGCGCGTCGTCTTACGGATCTCAAGGGCGACATCTCCAGCCTGACATGGTCGCCTGATGGCAGGAACCTCCTGCTGGAGTTTACACAGAAGGATCAGGAAGTCATAGACCGCGAGGCGGACGAGCAGAAGAAGAAGCTGGGCGTCGTCTCGCGTCATTATACGCGCCTGTTCTACCGTGGAGACGGCCAGGGGTGGCTCGGCCATGAACGGACTCACCTATGGGCCATCAATGTTGCCAGAGGCCGGGCGAAGCAGCTCACCTCGGGCAGTGTGTGTGACGAATACAACGCATCCTGGTCTCCGGACGGCAGGTCGATCGTTTTCTGCAGCAATCGCAGGGAAGATCCCGACCTCGAGCCCGACCTGATCGATCTCTACGTCATGCCGGCCGCAGGAGGAGCAATGAAGCTGATCAAGGCTCCTCGAGGCCCCAAGGGAACGCCAGTCTTCTCTCCTGACGGGAGCCGGATTTGCTACGTTGGGGCAAGAGATCCCAACGAATGGTGGCAGAACGTCGAATTGTGGGTCGTTCCCACCGATGGGAAGGGAGACGCGCGCAGCGTGACTCGACCGTATGACATCTCACTCACATGTTCGACCCTGAACGATGTAGGGGGAGGGATTGAGATGCCTCCCGTGTGGTCCGCTGACGGCAACGTCCTCTACTTTCAGATTTCCGAACATGGTAGTACCAAGTTGATGGGGATTGCAGTCGACGAGGGGACCCTCTATACCGTCATCGACACTCCTGGCAGCGTTGGCACGTTCACCGTGGATGACCGGCAGAGGATGATGGCTTATTTCCTGGGCACCATGACCGACCCCGGGCAGATCTGGGTGCGCGACATGGACACGGGCGACGCCCGGCAGCTGACGCATCTCAACCGGGTGCTCCTCAGCCAGATCGATCTTGGCAAGGTTGAAGAGGTATGGTTCAAGGCACGCGATGGCCACGATCTGCAGGGATGGATCATGACGCCTCCAGGGTTTGACCCTAAGAAGAAGTATCCATCGATTCTCGAGATCCACGGTGGCCCGCAGGACCAGTATGGCAATTTGTTCATGCACGAGTTCTACTTCCTGGCGGCTGGCGGATATGTCGTCTACTTCAGCAATCCACGGGGTGGAACTGGCTATGGCGAGGAGCACGAGAAGGCTATCTGGGGCGGGTGGGGCACGGTGGATTTCGACGACCTCATGGACTGGACTGACCTGGTCGAGAAGAAGTCATACATCGACCGCAGGCGGATGGGTGTCACTGGCGGCAGCTATGGTGGCTATATGACCAACTGGATTATCGGCCATACGCACCGCTTCGCAGCTGCGGCGACGCAGCGCAGCGTCAGCAATCTCATCAGCATGTGGGGCACCAGTGACCTTAACTGGGTCTTCCAACTGCCTCACGGCGGAAAATCTCCACAGGAGAGTATCGACGTGCTCTGGGACAGGTCTCCGGTGAAGTACCTCGGCAACGCGACAACGCCCACGATGGTCCTTCACAACGAAATGGACTTCCGGTGCGCCATCGAACAGGGTCAGCAGGTGTTTACGGCACTCAAGGTGAACCGTGTACCCAGTGAGTTTGTGGTCTTCCCGGAGGAACCGCATGGGCTGTCGCGCGTCGGACGCACAGACCGGCGCATCGATCGCCTGAACAGCATCCGCCGGTGGATGGACACCTATCTCAAACCTGTCTCCACCAAGCCGGCGAAAGGTGCTGAGACTTGCAAAGCATCAAAGTAGTCCGTATCTCTGTTCCCGAAAACGCCACGGTGGATCCCACCGTGGCGTTTTCCTATTGTCTCTATAGAGAGTCAGAGGATAATGAGTTGTGTCCATTAAAGCAGAGTAGCCGGGGAGAGATCACGATGTATAAAGTCAGCAACTTGAAGAAATCGTATGGCAAGAAGGCTGATCTTGTGCTGAAGGATATCTCCTTTGACATCAATGAGGGCGAGATTCTCGGCATCCTCGGTATTAATGGCGCAGGCAAAACGACCTTGATCAAAATATTATTGCGGGCGCTGGAGCCTTCTGGTGGGAAGATCGAATTTCTGGGCAACGACTTGTCAAAAATTCCCTTATCCACGTACTATAAGGATGTTTCGGCTGTCCTTGAGGGAGAGAGGAACGCGTATTGGTACCTTACCGGCTTTCAGAACATCCAATATTTTGGCAGGCTCAAGAAATTAAGGGACAGTGTAATATCAGAAGAGGCTGATACGTTGCTGAAGGCCTTTGATCTTTATGATGCAAAAGATCAGACTGCGGGCAAGTATTCCAGAGGGATGCTGCAGAAACTGTCTATCATCGTAGCCATGCTGGGGGACCCAAAGGTTTTATTCCTTGACGAGCCAACCCTGGGCCTGGACCTCCTGACCAAGAAGGCTGTGATGAACAATTTGAAACGTCTGGCAGAAGAGAAGAAAAACACTATTGTCCTGACATCGCATGAATTGGACGTCATTGATGCAGTAACCGACAGAGTCCTGGTACTGGAGAACGGAGGTATTGCATACGTCGGGAAAACCTCTGACTTCAAGCAGATGTACAGTGAAAACAAGTACAAGCTGACAGTTAGGGGAACTGTTGCGAGAGGAGACATTCTCTCTGACGATTGTGCCGTGGAAGAACGAGGAGCAACGACGGACATTATTCTCAGCAATATCTCAAATCAGGATATTGATCGCCTTCTGATGCATATACTCGAGAAAGGCTATGAAATTATCGCTTTTTCAAAGGACAGCAACCGTCTGGAAGACGTCATGGAGGCATTTATTCAGCGGGGGAGCAACAGGGATGCTTAGACTCTTCAGGGCGGAATTGAAAAAGTACCTGTTGGAGGTAAAGACCTATTACCCTGATCAGATCGTCGATGTCGTCACGAAGTATATCCTGTTCGCCACGTTTTTTTATGGGTTTGTTCACAACGCGGGGAATGCAACAAATTATTCCATAGGATACTTGTATTGGATCATCGCGTCCGGCATTATTTCGGAATTGTCGGTGAGTATCTCCTTTGAAAAGCAGGTGGGCACCATAGAACAGCTTATCATAAAGCCATATCCATTCTGGCTGATTTTGACGGTCAAAACGTACGTTGTGCTGCTGGTTACCGCGCTTAAATCTCTGTTGCTGCTGGCTCTTATCAGGATCACGCTGCCTGTCAGCCTTGCCTTTAACATCAACCTGGTGTGGATCCTGCTTGTTTCTGTTATTGGTTTTACAGGCATAGGTCTCGCCTTATCCGGTTTGACGATGAAATTTGCGAAAACTGCATCGTTCGAATCCATCATCTCCTACGGCCTGCTGTTCTTCTCCGGAGCCATCATTCCTTTTGACAAAATGCCTGTCACCGTGCAACGGATACTTGACGTTATTCCCTTCACGGCCGGGATCAATGCGTCTCAGCAATCATTCAACGGCAGCTTTCACATGTTGCCTGTTTTCCTGTGGTTGGTAGTTATCAACCTGGTGTGCTTTATGATCGGGTACTGGATTTTTAATGCGATCTTCAGGAACGTGAAGATGAACGGAGTACTGAACAACTACTGAGTCGGTTTGTGGCCGCTATCCGGCCGCATTGACCTGGCAGGGAGTCGAGCGGCGTGCTGCCCCTGAGATCGGAAAGTGCAACGCGGCATGCTTGGCAAGCTGGCACGTCTGCTATACTGTTGCTGCCATGAAAATCAAAGCGATTTCCATATTCCCTCTGCTGTACGAACCGTTCACTCAGGTCGGCGTCATGAAGATGGCAATCGACAAGGGCATTCTGGACTTCGAGGCCGTCAACCTTCGTGACTACACCCATGACCGCCACCATACGACGGATGACATCCCATTCGGTGGAGGTGCAGGGATGATATTCCTTCCCCGACCGCTCATCGAGGCACTGGAGACAATTGACAATCCAGTAGGTTCCTGGGTCAAGATCGGGGTTGCCCCCCAAGGCGACCGGTTTACCCAGAGGATGGCCGAGGACCTGGCGCACGAGGAACGTCTGCTGTTCGTGGCAGGGCGCTACGAAGGCATCGACGAGCGCGTCATGGAACGACTCGACATGGCCATTTCGATTGGAGACATCGTCCTGTCGGGCGGCGAAGTGGCCAGCATTGAGATCATCGATGCCATTACCCGCTTGCTTCCAGGGGCAACCGGGAATGCGGCATCCACGGGCGAAGAGAGCTTCTCCTCCGGGCTCCTCGAGTATCCCCAATATACACGTCCACGAGAACTGGATGGCGAGGTCGTGCCTGAGGTTCTTGTTTCAGGCCATCACGCGAATATTGCCAAGTGGCGTCGTGAGGAAGCGCTCAGAAGAACTCTCATTCGAAGGCCCGATCTGCTGCGCGATTTCGACCTGACTGACCAGGACCGCAAGTATCTCAGCAAAGTACTGGCAGACCTGAGGGGAATCCTTGACTGACTTCAGGTTATATCTGGCAGTTGTGCACCACCCGGTCTACAACAAGCACCACGAGATTGTCACGACGTCCATCGTCATCCACGATATCCATGACATCGCGCGAGCCGGCAAGACATA
>NZ_QXIU01000052.1 GCF_003570935.1 Candidatus Cryosericum odellii | reverse complement strand
ATCGCGCGAGCCGGCAAGACATACGGAGCCACGGCCATGTACGAGGTCGAGCCCCTTCCCCAGGAACAACAGATTGCTCTGCGCATCGCTCATTTCTGGAACGAAGGATTCGGGCATGAGTACAACCCAAATCGCGCCGAGTCGTTGTCACTGCTGCGGATCGTGTCGCATTTCGAAGAAGCTGTTGCCGAGATTCAGCACGTGGAGGGTGAAAAGCCAGTCCTGATAGCGACGAGTGCGCGGACGTTCGCCAACTCTATCGGCTATGTGGCAATGGGGGAGAAGATTCGTTCAGGAGATCATCCATACTTGCTGGTGTTCGGGACTGGTTTTGGCTTGGCAGACGAGATCATGGCACAGATGGATTATGTCCTTGACCCTATATGGGGTCCCACAGACTTCAACCATCTGTCGGTACGCAGCGCAGCTGCAATCATCCTCGACCGTCTGCTGGGACGCTCCTGATATGAGTGTAAGAACAGCCGTCAAACGTGTCAGGCGCGAAGTCCGTGTATGGTCTCTTGTACTGAAGGACCCAAGGACTCCACGAGTCTCGAAGGTGCTCCTTGGAGCGGCCCTCGCCTACCTGGTTTCTCCAGTGGACCTTGTCCCCGATTTCATACCGGTACTGGGACAGCTCGACGATCTGGTGATTGTGCGCGGCCTCGTCTGGCTTGCGATGCGCTCCATTCCGCGTGAGGTCGTGGCAGACTGCACGGAGAAGGCTTGCCGTCAGGAGAACGGTCTACCACCGATTGGTGTGGACCAGTGAAGGATCGAAACGCTCGGTGAGCGGTGCCTCTTTCAGCATCTGGGAGTGCGGGGTACCTTCGTGATGGCTTGCAGCACTTTTCGGCCTTGTGGTTCCCTCGTATTTGCGGGCTTGCGATCGTCGGGCAAATGTGTAGACTTCTTGCACGCAGCCTCTGTCGCCTTGTCAGCGTGCCGTATGACGACACGTCGTCAAGTGTGCTGAACCTATGTGGTTCTTCTCGCCTTGATAAACGTGGGCGTTCTGCTAGACTATGTGTTCGTGAATGTCAGCCCGGTGAAAGGAGTTCTGAAATGAATGCTATTGACCTTGTAGAGAGCAGATATGTGAAGCCTGACATGCCCGTCCTTCTGGTCGGTGATACTGTCAAGGTTCACATCAACATTGTGGAAGGTGGCAAGAAGAGGATCCAGGTATTTGAGGGTCTCGTTATTGCCAAGAAGGGCGGCAGCAGCCGCGAGACGTTTACTGTTCGTAAGATCTCCTCTGGTATTGGCGTAGAGAAGGTATTCCCGCTCTACTCTCCCATGATTGCCAAACTTGAGGTCGTGCGCCATGGCGATGTTCGTCGTGCGAAGCTGTACTATCTCAGAGACAGAGTCGGCACGGCTCGCAATGTCAAGGAGAAGAGAGAAGCNNTTCGGCGCGTCGTATGCACTGCGTCACTGGGTGGTGCAGCCGTACCGGATTCAGATGTCATCGATGGAGACGACCGTTTTTCCGAACGATCTCGTTATGGTCGATAAGATTTCATACGATTTTCACCAGCCACGGCGAGGTGACGTTATCATTTTCTGGCCACCCGGCGTTACCACTGGTGATCCATATATCAAGCGTGTCATTGGCCTTCCTGGCGAAACCGTGGAGGCAAAGGGCGGCAAGATCTATGTGAATGGTAAGGCAGCCGATGAAGTCTATTTGCATGGGTACGTCATGCCGGATTTCTCGCCAACTCCAGTTCCCCAGGGACAGCTGTTCGTGATGGGAGACAACCGGGCGGTGAGTCTTGACTCGCGTTCCTTTGGTACCATTCCGACCAGTTCGATCATCGGGCGTGCGATGTTTGCCTATTGGCCCCTCCAGCACTTTGTCGTGCTTCGAGCCCAGACAGTCCTCGTGCAATAGCAGCAGCGATCATCAGCCCTCCTCGTTTCGACGGGGAGGGTTTTTCCATCGGCGGACAGGGAGAACAACATGCGACATGAGGCTCTAGCGCTTTTTGAGCAAGGGATCAAGTCCCGGTATGAACTGGATGTCATCATCGGGATCGATGAGGCGGGCAGGGGGGCGCTGGCGGGGCCAGTTTATGCGGGCGCCTGCGCCATCACGGATCCGCGGGGTACTGCGTTCATCAACGATTCGAAACTGCTGAGTCAACGCCAGCGGGAACAGGCATTTGAGCTCCTGCCAGCGCACGCGCTATTTGCGACGGGGAGTTGCACGGCAGCCGAGATCGATTCCGGTGGAATACTTCAGGCGACCTACGGGGCCATGGAAAAGGCCCTCATCCTTCTCTTGCCGGCGGTAAGACAGCACTGGGGCATCGGTTCGCGGATCGGTGTTGTCGTCGACGGTCCGCTGCTACCCCATTTCCTCGAACGTGAGGAGCATCTGGTTGCCATGGCGATCATCGATGCGGATGCGATCCTGCTATCAGTTGCAGGCGCCAGCATCGCTGCCAAGGTATCACGGGATGCTGCCATGCGCGTCATGGCTCGACATGTTCACGGATATGGATTCGAAGGCAACGTCGGCTATGGCACGCGTGAGCACATCCAGGCCCTTCGGACGAAGGGACCCTCTGGTGAACACCGACGGACGTTTGTCGTCAAACAACTTGTAGAGACTGAGGAGTTGCCACTTGGGCGGACAGCACAACCAGGCGCTGGGAAACGCCGGTGAGGAACTGGCGGCTCGATGGTTGACTGACCACGGCTTTCATGTCGTGGCCAGGAACCTCCGTACCACTTATGGGGAGCTGGATGTCATCGCCGAGAAGAACGGCCACGTCCATGTGGTCGAAGTCAAGACGCGGACAGGGACTGGATATGGAAG
>NZ_QXIU01000051.1 GCF_003570935.1 Candidatus Cryosericum odellii | reverse complement strand
CGATCCAAGACAGGATACAAAACCTTTAGTTTAGTGCATTGATTGTGGAACAATGAATGGGTACAATCACGGCGTTCACAATCGACGGGGCAGGATGGCAATTCCTAAGCGCTCTCTGGGTTGACAGACCCGGTGTGCATCGGTAAAATGCATGTTTGCGGTGCCCCTCATGTTGATTCGGGGGCGGAGTCAACTGTACAGCCGCGTGAGCGATGGACCGTGTCCGGAACGGAGGTAACGCATGGAACATGCACTCGTCGTAGAGAATCTGAAAAAGAGTTATGGCAAGTTCGAGGCACTCCATGGTGTCAGCTTTGAGGTGGCGCCAGGGGAGATCTTCGCGCTCATCGGACCCAACGGCGCCGGCAAGACAACGACGCTGCGTATCGTGGCGACCATCCTGCAGCCGACGGCGGGCACTGCTCGTGTCTATGGCATGGACATCCAGAAGGACGCTGCCCGGATACGCGAGGTCATCAGCTACTTGCCCGAAGAGGCCGGTGCCTACAAGAACCTGACGGGTCTTGGCTACCTGAGCTTCATGGCAGAATTGTTTGCTTCCGATACCGCCGTCCAGCGTGAGTACATCCAGAGAGCCTCGGATATCACTGGGCTGGGCGAGCGGTTGCGTGACAAGATAGGCACGTACAGCAAAGGCATGACGCGCAAGCTGCTTCTGTCACGAGCCGTCATGACGAGGCCGAAGCTGGCCATTATCGACGAGCCCACGAGCGGCCTCGACGTGGTTGCTGCCATCGACATCCGTGAGTCCATTCGCAGAACGGCAGCCGACGGCATGGCCGTGCTCCTGTCAAGTCACAACATGCTGGAGATCGAGTACCTGTCGGACCGCGTGGCCATCGTCGACAAGGGCACCATCCACGACGTGGGGACGCCGCAGGGACTCAAGGATAAATATGGCAAAGCGAACCTCGAAGAGGTCTTCGTTCAGGTGGTGAAGCAATGAGGAGATTTTTCGTCCTCCTGAAGAAGGAACTGAAAGAGATGCTCACGTGGCAGACCCTGATCCCCATCCTGATGGTCATGGTCATCTATGGGTTCCTGGGCAGGGTCATCAATCAGGAGCAGAAGAAGCAGGCCGTCCCGCAGCCCATCACGGTCGTGGACCTTGACCGCAGCCAGACGTCAGACATGCTTGCTGGTATCCTTGCCAAGGCGGACTTCAAGGTCACGACCATCACCGAGGGCGCCGTGGACGACATCGTCCGCAAGGTTGCGTCGGAGAACGGCGTTGCAGTGGTCGTCATCCCACGGGGGTTCGAGGCAGGCATCAACGAGCGAAAGCCGCAGACTGTGCAGACGTATACGATTCTCCGCAGTTTCTCGATCCTGGGCATGAAGGGGACGTTCAACCTCGACGCGGCCCTGAGCGCCATGAATGAGTATGTTGGCGACACGTACATCAAGGCGGGGGCTCCCGGGCTGGATCCCGCCATCGTCAGGCACGCCATCAACGCGCAGACATTTGTCACGGTAGGGGCGGTATCGGCAGAAGGTGACCCCCAGTCGATCGTCAATGTCGTCATGCAGCAGACGATGGTCATACCGATCGTCCTGACGCTGGTGATCATCCTGGCCGCTCAGATGATTGCTGCCTCGATCGCAGGTGAGAAGGAGAACAAGACTCTCGAGACGTTACTTTCGACGCCCATTGCGCGTGGCGCCCTGGTCACGGCCAAGATGATGGCCGCGGGTATCGTCGCGCTGATTTCGGCCGCCGCATACATGGTCGGCATGAAGAGCTATATGGGCAGTCTCCTGGGAAGCAGTGGTGGTACCTCCGGAACTGCCAGCCAGGCAATCCAGAAGCTTGGCCTGGTTCTCGACCTCCGCGGTTACGTTCTTCTCGGTCTGAGCGTGTTCATGGGGATCATGGTAGCTCTGTCCATCGCTGTCATCCTGGGGGCGTTCGCCGAGGACCTCAAGAGCGTACAGATCCTCATCATGCCGCTCATAATGATCGTCCTGCTGCCCTATCTGATGACCATGTTCATCGACATCAACACGACATCGCCTATTCTTAAGTGGCTTATCTATGCGATCCCATTCTCGCACCCATTTATGGCAGCTCAGTTCATCTTCGCTCACAATTTCACGATGGTCGTCGCAGGCATTATCTACCAGTTCGCGCTGTTCCTGGTTCTGGCCACGGTCGCAGCCCGGATCTTCTCGACCGATCGCATCCTGACCATGAAGCTCAACACAGCGCGTCGTGGATTGCGCGCTGGCGGCTGGACGCTGGAGCGCGAAGGCATCAGCTGGCGCATTCGCCGAAAGTAGTACCAGGTCCCGCTCTGTGAAAACCCCCGGCCTCAGGGCTGGGGGTTTGTCGTGCCAGTTGAAGTAAGAGACGGTCTCTCAGACTTGCTGCTTCTGTACCAGCGTGATGAATTGTTCGATGCCGGCCGCAACCCTCTCGCGGTCATAGTCGATCGTGGCACAGTGGTAGGACCGCTCCAGTGTGATGACACTTTTGATGCGGCTGTTGACGTGGTCCTGGATGTACTCCGCATTGCGCGGCGGGACGACGTGGTCTTGCGTCGAGCGGAAGGACAGCAAGGGCTGGGTCACCATGCCGAGGTCTTCACGCACGCCTTGCATGAGGCGTTCAAACTGATACACAGCTTCCAGGGAGTTGAAGCCGAGATCCGGCAGCATGACGTCCTGATCAGCGACGTCGGGAGGTCCCTTGGGCTGATTCTTCCGGAAGTGTCGCAATATCGGGATCAGTCTCATCTTGGGGTCGTCCAGATAGACGGGCGCGTTGATAGTGATAAGGCCTGCAATCTCGGGATGGTGTTCTCCCAGGTACAGGGTGAGCGTTCCACCCATCGACAGGCCGGCGACGAAGACCGTCTTGCCCATCGCGCGTGCTTCATCGAGCCCTGCGAGGGCGTCATGCTGCCAGGACTCCGACGTTGCGAGGTCCAGTTCTTTCCACGTCTTGCCATGGCCTGTGAGAAGCGGAGCGACGACGGAAATACCGCGTGCAGACAGATAATCCGAGAGGAACCACAGGTCGCGAGCAGGTGCGCCGGTCAGGCCGTGCAGCAGGAGGCAGGCTGTGTCTGAGCCTGCCTGGCGGCGGATTGAGGCTGCCGAGGCCTCGTCAAACGGCAGGGCCATTGGCAGAAAGGGTCTGGTCGGATGAGATCTCTGGCTTGTCTTCAGAGCGTATGAAGAGCATGCAGACCGCCGAGAGCACGAAGAAGATAGCCGCATACGGGAACATGACTGACATCGTCCCGCCTGCGAGGTCGGCGATGCGCCCGACAAGTGGAGGACTGATAATATCTGCTGCCTGTGAGAAGAAATAGTAAACGCCGGTAAGTGCTCCGACCATCTCCAGGGAGCCCATGTCAAGTACCATTGGCAACGAATTGATGTTGACCAGTGCCCAGGACAGGCCTCCCATGACGAATACCGCCAGTACTCCTATGCCTGCGATGTTGAGGGCGAGCAGGAGCACCATGAGAATGACACCTGTCAGACCTATAAGGATTGTACTCCTGCGCCCCAGAGCTTTGCCAATGAATCCGGCCGGGATTGCCAGAACCATGAACGCTAGTGACATGACGCCGAAATTGAATTTCGCGCTGGCCTCAGATGTCTGGCGCACACTGTTCAACTGTGCAAGGCTTGCCGTGTCTGTGGGTGTAGCCGTGCCAAGCTTGGCTATCAGTGCTTTCACTGCAGGACCTTCGTAGTGCATGTAAGTCGGGTAGTAAGTTTCAATGGCGTTATATGCGACAAACCAGAAGAAAATGGCCAGGCAGATGAGCAGGAGACTGCGGTATTTCGGCGTCCATATCTTACGAAGCAGGGAAAAGTCAGCATGTTCCGATTGTGGAGCCTTGCGGTCAAGCGAGTCACGCGTCTCATGGATCGACAGAAACATGATAACGGCAGCCACCAGAACTGACGCTCCTGCGATGGCAAACCCCAGCGGTCTGTTGGTCGTCGAGATCTTGCCGATAACAAAATACACCAGCAGGGATCCGAATCCTCCCATGAAATTGATGACGCCGTTGGCCGGTGAGCGTTCTTCCGGTGGAACGAGGTCCGGCATCAGAGCAATGATGGGCGAACGTGAAATCCCCAAACAGACGTTCATCAGGAACAGAACAAGAATGAACACAACAAGAGATGTTGCGCTGGAGCCAAACCACAGTGGAATCCAGGGAACCAGCGCAAACAGAACAGCTCCTACGGGCATTGTTGAAATGATAAACGGCATACGACGCCCAATACGCGTCCATACATGGTCCGACCAGAAACCTACGAGCGGGATGAGTGTTATCGCCAGGATGTTGTCGAGATTCATCACCCATCCTGACGCCGTGTAGGATAAATTGTAGAGACTCTTCAACATGATAGGAATATCTGAGTTGTACAGTGACCAGAGGACCGAGATACCGAAGAACCCGAATCCAAGCAGGAAGATCTTGAAATAGGATGCCTTTCTTTTCACGTCTATTCCCCCTTGTCATGACATACCCCGGAATCCCGGGGTATTATGCCAAGTTCATTCTATGCGTACCGGTCGATTTGCAATGCTCTGGGAGCGAGTCTAGTCCAGATCCTCGACTTTGATGAGATTGGTGCTGCCGGCGACACCTGCATGCGAACCTGCGGTAATGATGATCTTGTCGCCCCGTCGTGCCAGGTGAGACGTGTGCGCCATTGCGACTGCGGTGCGAAGGATGTGGTCGACACTCTCGAACTGCTCGGCGACCATCGGGATGATGCCGAAGTACAGTGCAAGGCGGCGCTGGACCAGGTCGCTTGGCGTGAGAGCAAGGATGGGAGTGCGAGGGCGGCAGCGCGACATCAGGATCGCCGTCCTGCCCGACTCTGTCGCACAGACGATGAGCTTGGCTCCGACAGTCTGAGCCGTGCGGACAGCAGCGTGAGCGATCGCATCCGGCGTGTCCGATGCAGACACGGCATCGTGGGCTTCCACAGTGGTCCAGTACATCTTGCTTCGCTCGGTCGCCTCGATGATGCGACCCATCATCTCGACGGTTTCCACGGGAAACTTGCCGACGGCCGTCTCGTTGCTGAGCATGACAGCGTCCGTGCCGTCGAAGATGGCATTGGCTACGTCCGTAACTTCTGCGCGCATGGGAGATGGGTTTTCCACCATGGAATTGAGCATCTGCGTCGCGGTGATGACCGGCTTGCCCATTCGATTGCACAGGGCGATGAGTTTCTTCTGGATGATGGGGACTTCCTCGATGGGCATCTCGACACCGAGGTCTCCCCGGGCGACCATGATGCCATTTGCTACGGCAAGGATGCTCTCGATGTTTTGGACTGCCTGCCACTTTTCCACCTTGACGATGATCGGTACATGCGCTCCGTGGGTCTCCATGAGCGTGCGGAGGTCGCGGACATCGTCTGACGTGCGCACGAACGAGAGAGCCACATAGTCGACGCCCGCTCGCAGGCCCGTGACAAGATCATGCCTGTCCTTTTCCGTGATTGACGGGACATGGAGGTCCGATTGAGGGAAGTTGACCCCCTTGTGGTCCGAAAGGATTCCTCCTTTGAGGACATCCGTCACGATGGTATCACCCTGGATTTCGCGTGCCTTGAGACGAATCAGGCCGTCATTGATGAAGATGAGCTCTCCGGGCCGAACCTCGGTGGTGACAGGAGGGTAGTCCACGCTGGCTTGTTCGGCGTTTCCATCTACCACTTGGGTTGTAAGACGAAAGACGCCTCCGGTCATGATCTCGCATGGTCCCTGACTGAACGTTCCCAGACGGATCTTCGGTCCCTGGAGGTCCTGCAGGATGGCGAGTGGCAGGTTGAGTTGGCCGCGGACCTTCTTCACGGCAGCAATCGTGGCAAGTCGTTCTTCGTCTGTACCATGGGAGAAATTGATCCGAAAGACATCCACACCATGTTCCGCGAGCGCTTGGATCATCTCCTCGGAATTCGTCGCTGGCCCAAGTGTGGCGACAATCTTGGTACGTTTGACGTTCGTGTTGTCAGGCATATATTCCTCCATGGTCAGGGTGCAGATTGTCTATCTCCAATACATGATAGTCCAACACAGCCCGGCACAAATGAACAAGGGTTCCACACGTCTGTCCGGGGTCCGAATCTGGCGTGAATGGAACCTGCTTGCTGGAGGCTTCGGGCAGGCTTGACATGGCTGTCTTTCAGGGCTACTTTCCCTGTGTGACGCAACATGCGTTATGCATTATGTATCATCTCAGATTCACAGCAGCGCAATAACTTCAGGAAACCGAAAATGGGAGATTCTCTACACATGGAGGTAGTTGTGGAAGACTGTTGTGCTACTAAAAATAGCCCTGTTACAGTTGATACAGAAATTAACTGTCCTCAGTGTGGCCACAAGGGAAAGGGCATCAAAATTATCACCATGAAAAGTCTTCTATTACCCGAAGCCTTGGCCACGCTGGAGGCCGATGGGGACTATCGGATGTGCTCAAATCCGGAATGCCAGGTCGTCTATTTCAATGGTAAGGGTGGCATGTACCGGACACAAGACCTCAAGGTACCTGTCTTCCCCAAGAGCGACGACCCGGACTGTCCCATTTGTTACTGTTTTGGCTGGACTCGGCGAAAGTTGAAGGCTGACCATGATCAGGTGGGACAAAGTACGGCTGTACATGAAATCTCAGAGCACATCAAGGCTGGTCGATGTGGATGTGAAGTCAACAACCCGGAGGGTTCCTGTTGTTTGGGAAATGTCAAGAAGTACCTGACGTCCCTTAGCGGGACATAGTGGCGCACCTGCAGAAAATGCTGGGAGGGAAGGCATGAACACGCTTTACTTTGGCGACAACCTTGAAGTCTTACGGGAGAGTATCGCAGACCGGTCCGTCGACCTGGTATACCTTGATCCGCCGTTCAACAGCGGTGCCAACTACAACATTATCTTTCAGCCCGAGAAGAAGTCGGCTGCCAAGGCCACGGCGCAGATCCAGGCCTTTGAAGATACCTGGACGTGGAGTGCTGAGGCTGACGAGACCTATCGCTGCTTTGTCATCGACCGTGACCTCACCAGCCAGCCGCCCGGCGAACGCCTCATCAAGCTGATGACGTCCATGCGGGAGTACCTGGGCGAGACGCCCATGATGGCGTACCTGACCATGATGGCTCCGCGCCTGCTGGAGCTGCGCCGCGTGCTGAAGGATACGGGCAGCATCTACCTGCACTGTGACCCGACGGCAAGCCACTACCTGAAATTGCTGATGGATGCCGTGTTTGGAGTTGCGAACTACCGGAACGAGATCGTCTGGCATTACGGTCAGAGGACCGATTTCTACGATACACACTTCAGCAGGAAGCACGACACCATCTTGTTCTATGCCAAGAGTGAGACGGCCACGGTCAACCACATTTCCGTTCCTTGGTCGAAGTCTGAGTTCCTTGGACACAGGCATGATGTGAAAGTGGATGAACAAGGGCGTGAGTTTATCTGGGCGGACGGAGGAAAGCCTGGAGTCCGATACGTGCGATTTGTTGATGACGTTCTAGCAGAAGGGAAGCCCGTCGATACCGTATGGGATATGCCACTTCTGAACTCAGCGGCGAAGGAGCGCATAGGCTACCCAACGCAGAAGCCACAGGCGCTGCTGGAACGCATCATCCAGGCGTCGTCCAACGAGGGCGACGTCGTGCTGGACCCCTTCTGTGGCTGTGGCACGGCCGTCGCCGCGGCGCAGAAGCTGAACCGGCAGTGGGTGGGCATCGACATCACGTACCTGTCTATCGACCTTATCGCGGGACGCTTGCGCAAGACGGGTCTCACGGAGGGCAAGGACTTCGTCATCAAGGGTGCGCCTGCAGACGTGATGGGCGCCGACCAGCTGGCTGCACGGGCGCCATTCCAGTTTCAGTACTGGGCGCTCAGCCGTATCCCCGGCGCCATGCCCAGCGACCGCAAGACGGGCGACCACGGCGTGGACGGCGTGCTGCACTTCTGGGACCCGGCCAAGGCCAGCAAGGCGGGCAAGGGTGTCATCTCGGTCAAGGGGACCATTGCGGTCAACCCCGGCATGGTGCGTGACCTGGCCGGCACGGTGGACCATCAGGACGCTGATTTTGGCATCCTCGTTACGCTGCAGGAACCGATTGAAGGGATGCGCACTGAGGCGCGCAAGGCGGGTGTCTACAAGTACAACAACCAGCGCGAGATCCCGCGCCTGCAACTGGTGTCCGCCACAGACCTGTTCAAGGAATTTCTTCCCCTGCAACTGCCACCCGAAGAGGTCCGCAACGGCCGCAAGATGACCATCATCGCTGAGCCGGGCGCCGATGAGGCAAAGGGCGGTTTGTTCGGCGAATAGACGGAAACGCTACCTTGCTTTGAGCTGGCCCTTGAGGTAGTTCAGCAGAACGAGCGCACTGTTGTGTTCGGTATCCTTAGCTGCGTACAGCAGCGTGAGTGGACCATGGCGGGCTATCTGCAGCAGTGACTCGACCAAGTCGGGTTGCGTGTCGAACTGGGCGGTGTACCGTGTTACAAACTCCGGCCACTTTGCGACGTCGTGCGCATACCACGTGCGCAGTTCTGCTGTCGGCGCGATCTCGCGCAGCCACGAGTCGGCGTGCAACCGCTCACGGGTAAAGCCACGGGGCCACAGACGCTCTACCAGGACGCGCGTCCCGTCGTCGGGACTGTATTCTTCGTACACACGCTTTGCCTGGATCGGTTTAGGCATGGGTTCCTCCTGTCGCCGTGAATTTGACCAGATACGCTAGTTGAACGAAATGATGATGGCGAGGACCCCTGCTGCGAACGCGATCAGGCTGAGCACCCACCAAATCGTACCGGCACGACTCATGCGGCTTCGGACCTGCTGTTCACTCTTCCACGTCAGGACGCTGTATTCCTTGTCCTGGCCGGCGCGCGCGACCCAGAACCCGTTGACGGCCTCGACAGGGCCGA
>NZ_QXIU01000050.1 GCF_003570935.1 Candidatus Cryosericum odellii | reverse complement strand
GCCTGACTGAGCTGGCCGGCGTGCGCCTTGCGCGACCTGGACGCGAAGTAGAATCCTGCAGATAGAACGATCAGCAACAAACCGGAGATGAACTGGGCTACATTCATGGGTCACTCCTCTCTGGCATCACGACATAGCGATACTATACCAGAAGATGGAGGATTTATGCAAGAGGCGGGGGCAGTGATGCTCCCGCCTCGTCCTGACGATGGCGCTATGTCCGTGCTAGAACAACGGTTTGATGCCTGCGATGAGCAGGGCTGCCATGCCGATCAGCTTCATGAAGATGAGCAGAGCAGGTCCTGCCACGTCTTTGAGCGGATCGCCGACCGTGTCTGCAGCAACGGCCGCCTGATGTTCGAAGGACCCCTTGCGTCCACTGTCTTCGATGAGCTTTTTTGCGTTGTCGAAGGCGGTGCCCGTGTTGTTGAAGAATGGCCCCAGCAAAGCTGAACTAAGTACTGCTCCGATGAGGAGTGCACCGAGCGCCCAGTGACCGAACACCAGTCCCACGAAAATCGGCACCGCGATGCTGATGACACCTGGAAGGATCATCTCTTTGAGAGCGTTGCGTGTCGAGATGTCGATGCAGGTCGCATAGTCTGGCATAGCCTCGCCCTTCAGGATGCCGGGTATGGTCCTGAACTGGCGGCGGACTTCGTCGACCATGAGCATCGCCGTCTTGGCTGCCGAGCCGATGGTCAGTGAGCTGATGAGGTACGGAAGGCAGATGCCGAGGAGGATAAATGCAATGGAGTAGGGCTCCATCACGTTCATCGTCTTGAGACCGACAATGGAGAAGTACGTCGAGAACAGGACAAATGAAGTCACTGTGCCGGATGACATGGCATAGGCCTTGGTCGTCGCCTTCATGGTGTTGCCGACTGAATCGAGCTGTGACAGTGAGTGCACGATCTGCTCGTGCGCCCCTGACATCTCTGCGATACCTGAGGCATTGTCGATGATCGGACCGAAGGCATCGGCTGTCATGATGTAGCCAATGAGCAAGTCGGTACCGATGTTGACAGCGACGATTGCCAGAAGCGAGCCGCCCGAGATGAAGTATGCCGCAGCGACAGCAATGACAATCATCACGATGGATCCCAGTGGACTCTGCAGGCCAGCCGATAGCCCTGTGATGACGTTGAGCGCCACGCCGCGCTTGGATGCTTCGGCAATGTCGTGGACCGGTTTTCCCGAGGAGCCCGCGTAGTACCGGGTGATGATCGAAGACACAAGGGTGGTTGCAACTCCCAGACAGGTGCCGATGAAGAGGGCCATGTCGTGAACCAGGAAATGGCTGACCAGAAAGGAGCCGAGCACTGCAAAGACAGTGGTCACAGCCATGCCCCAGTAGAAGGCGGTCTCGGGCTTGCTTCGGTCGAAGAACCGTATGGACAGGACGCCAAGCATCGAAGCAGCAAGGCCGGCCGATTGGAGGAGCATAGGGAAGAAGAGTACGGCGCCTCCGTACTTGGGGACCAGCGTGAGGGCAACGACCATTCCGGTCACGATATCGTCGGAGAACGTCTGGAACAAATCTGCGCCTCTGCCGGCACAATCGCCTACGTTGTCACCGACGAGATCAGCAACAACAGCCGGGTTGCGTGGGTCGTCCTCAGGAATATTCGCCTCGACCTTGCCGACGAGATCGGCTCCGATGTCGGCTGCCTTGGTATAGATACCTCCACCGATCTGGGCAAAGAGGGCCGCGAGACTGGCGCCAAATCCAAAGCCGACGAGTGGGTTTGGATCTTTGAACAACAGATAGAGCACCGACAGCACGACAAGGCTGAATCCCGTGATCGAGAAACCCATAATGGATCCGCCAAAGACAGCTGTGTGGAATGCCGTGTTCACCGACCGGGTCGCGTCGTCGGCGGTCTTGACGTTAGCACGGGTGGACGCGCTCATACCCATGTACGCCGTGATCAGCGAGGTGAAGACGCCAAGCACGAATGTCACTGCGATCCAGATGTTCAGCGTGAAGCCCAGAATGATTGCTACGACAGGAGTGACGAGCAGAATCGCCCGGAGTTGGCGAGAAAGGTACGCTCGGACTCCAATTGCAATGTAGCTGCCGATTTCGCTCATTTTCGGTGAGGAGATCTTGGCTGCTCTTAGCCTGAGGAACAGATAGAGTGCGGCTCCAATGCAGGTAAGGCCAGCCACGACAGGAATGATGAGTAGGTTCATTTCGTGCCTCCAAAGGCTGGTTTCCGGGGAGAGCAGATATTCGACAAGCTACCTTGGAGACCCCGGCCAACCACACCAATACCTTGTTATTATACAAGTGTGCGCGCTCTGTCAACACGAGATTCTGGTTCTGGAAGGAGTCGTGACTGTGACTGCGAGCGACTCGTCTTACTGAAGTGACACCTCGTCCGAGTCGTCGTCGAATGCCAGCAGATTGCCAAAACGGGCCCAGTTGATGAACGTCTCGAACGTGAACGTCGGGTTTTCATTGGGCAACAGCTGTGCCAGGCGATCCTGGACGTCGTCGTCGAGCATGGTACCATTCCGGGATGCCTGGACGTCCGCATGAATCGTCTTGAAGATGCTGAGAGTCAGGATCTGCTGTTTCCAGACGACTTTCTGATCCTCGGTGTCCATGTCGGCGAACCGGTGCCCTAGCGGCGTCAGCACGGTGCGCTGTTTTGGCGTATCGATGAAATCCAGCATCTCGGCAACTTTGACGATGTTGATGAGGTCACTGAATTCCTTGCCGAATTCGTGAGCCAGAACAAAGACGTCGCCCTGGCCGCCATGCGAGTCCAGGTATTCGACGAAGCTGACGACGTCACTTGACGAGACGGGCGGAAGTGGTTCGAATACGGGTTGTGAGGGACTCGTCACGGCCGCAGGAGGTATGTCGGGCAGTTCGTTCGTTGTAATGATGTCGTGGAGGTAGTCGACCATCGCCAGGAAATCCGGAGTCCGATAGTCGCGAGGTCGTGCCAGCTTGTTTTGGACGATTGTACGGATGCGCCCTGGATTCGCCGAGAAGACAACGATGCGATCGGCCATATAGACGACTTCCTTGATATCGTGGCTGACCATGACGATGGATGCTGGTTGACCTTCAGCTTCATCCCAGATGTCGACCAAGTCTGTCCGGAGCGACTCCGCGGTCAAGGCGTCCACTGCGCTGAACGGCTCGTCCATGAATAATAGCTCAGGTTGTACCGCGAGGCCACGCGCGATGCCCACACGCTGCTTCATGCCACCCGAGATCTCGCGTGGATACGCTTCTTCGAAGCCCTCGAGACCGACCATCTTGATCACGGTACTGACGCGGCGCTGGACTTCCTCCTGTGGGAGTTGCAGAGGGACGAGGACAGACTGGATGTTTTCGCTCACGGTCATCCACGGGAAGAGGGCAAACATCTGGAAAACCATGCCGACGCCCGGGGTCAGGCCCGCCATTTCCTTGCCACGGGCGAACACCTTGCCGCTCGTGGGATGCATGAGGCCCGCCAGGATGCGCAAGAACGTCGACTTGCCACAGCCCGAAGGGCCGAGCAGGCAGATGATCTCTCCCTTCCGGATATCCATGCTGATATTGTCCAGAACGGTCACCATGTTTCCATTGGGCATCGGGAAACGCTGAGTGACGTTCTCACTGGAAAGCAGGACAGGCTGTTGCACAGAGTCTTTCATGGGGCCTCCTCTACTTGCTGAGGTTATACTGCGTGCTGGCGACAGCGTACAGCCTTCGCCACACGAAGCGGTTGATGAGCACGACGGTCAGCGACATGATGAGGATTGCAGCAGCCAGTTCAGCAAAGTTGGCGCCAAACGCCGCCTCGCTGATGACAGATCCGATCCCCTGCGCCCTGAGGGTCTGGCCACGGAACGTCACGATTTCGGCCACGATGCTGGCGTTCCAGGCTCCACCTGTCGCTGTCACCCAGCCTGTCACGAGGTAGGGGAATATGGCCGGCAGGTACAGCGACCAGAAGCGTTGCCTGCCCGTGATACGATAGCTGGCAGCAGCTTCTTTGAGGTCAGAGGGAATGGCCTGTGCGCCGGCAATGACGTTGAACAGAATGTACCATTGTGTGCCGAGCAGCATGAGCATGACACTGCCGAAACCTATATTGACTCTGAGCAGAGCCAGCAGGAGGATCACGGCCGGGAACAGCATCGGTGCCGGGAACGATGCCGCGACTTGGACGATTGGCTGCATGATCTTCGACAGTTTTGGCGAGAGTCCGATGCGCAAGCCCACGGGCAAGGCCCATAAGGTCCCCAGGACAATGGCCGCGGTTACGCGTGTGAGGGTCAGGAGATCGCTCCTCAGCAGATGCAACCATTCATCGATGCGAACGGATATGAGAAGACGGATGACCTGGGTAAGGGCGAAGACCAGTCCGGCTGCCAGCAGGAAGAACAGAACTCGAGCAAAAACGACGGAGAACGAAGGACGGTTCGGCACTCCATGTCCAGTGGGTGCAGAGACAACAGGAGAGTTGCCCGGCATGTTGCGATGAGGGTACCGGAAAAACCGCGAAATCAGGCTGCCGAATGCGTGGCCGATGGAAGAGTTTGCAGCGCCGATCCAGCGGAGGATATGCGAGTGATGGAGGAGGTCCAGAAACCATGAATCCATCGACTCTTCTTGGCTCGTGTCTTCGATACGGAATTTCTGTGCCCAGACAACCATTGGCCGCCACAGCAACTGGTCCAGGGCAACGATCATCAGTACCATGGCGATAACCGCTGCGGCCATCGCTGGTACGTCGCCTTTTTCGACGGCGACCGACATGTAGGACCCGATGCCGGGCAGCCTGAAATCCCTGTTGCCCAGTTGAAATGCTTCGGTGACCATGAGAAAGAACCATCCACCAGCCATGCTCATCATACTGTTCCAGATGAGGCCGACAGCGCTGTAGGGCATCTCGATCTGAGTGAGGCGTTGCCACCAGTTGAAGTGGTAGATGGTACCGGCCTCCTGAAGGTACGCTGGCACAGACTTGAGAGAATTGTAGAAACTGAAGGTCATGTTCCATGCCTGTCCCGTGAAGATCATGAATACTGCAGCAAGTTCCAGTCCAGTGTTGCTGTTGGGGAAGACGGACACCAGTGCCAGCACGACGCCTGGCATGAACCCCAGGACGGGGATGCTCTGCAGGATGTCCAGAATGGGGACAAGCAGTCTCTCGGCCAGCCGGTCCTTGGCCGCCCAGTATCCATATACAATAGTGAAGAGGAAGGAGATGCAGTAAGCAGCCAATCCTCGGACCAGTGAGAAGAGTGTGTATCGCGGCAGCGCACGGAACGAGAGGTCGATCACCACCGTGGGCCTCAGAACTCCTGCCCACTCGCGACCGACCTGAGTAATGCCGTAGAAAACACCGAGGATCCCCAGAATAATCACGATGTCAGCCAGCACTCCGCTGTGGTAGAGTGCCATGACGGCGCCTGATTGACCCCACGCCATCGGGGATGCAGCTCGCCTGAGGCGCGGACGACTTCCTCTCGGACTCGTCTGGATGAGTTGGTTTTCGACCGGTTCCTGCATGGTGTCCCCTCATGACGACAAATGTGCGTGGCTCATGGTAGCACTATTGCACTGGGCCTGCAACAATGCGGGAGCCGGCGGATGGGTTTCCTCTGGCAATGCAAAGAAATCCCCATTTATAGAGTTTGGACATCTTGACGTCGGCCGAGAGATGCCTATAATCAACATTTTGTGATGAGTCCATTCTAAGGATTCGCAAGGAGATGTTTGTTATGTATATTGTTATCGTTGGTTGTGGGCGCCTTGGCGCTCAGCTTGCTACAAAGCTCTCGGAAGAAGGCCATGACGTGGCCGTGGTAGACCACGATTCAGGCAACTTCAGTCGGCTCAGCGACGAGTTCAATGGAGCTACAATCACTGGAGTTGAATTCGATATGGAGGTGCTCAAGTCTGCGGGGATTGAGCATGCAGATGGTTTCGCTGCAGTGACTAATGGGGACAACATGAACATCATGGCCGCGCAGGTCGCCAAGACCATTTTCAAGGTTCCCATGGTGGTTGCCCGCGTGTTCGATCCTGTCAAAGGGGAGACCTACAGGGCTCTCGGTCTCGAGACGGTTTGTCCAACGACGTCGGCTGCGAACATCATTTACAGCAAGTTTATGATCCGTAACGAGGAAAGTCACTTCATCCTGCCTGGTGGAGGTATTGAGCTGGTCGAAGTCCCCTTCCACCCCAGGATCCCGGCAACAACGATAGCTGAAATCGAGGCTCTGGACGACTTCAAGGTCATCTCGCTCACGCGTGATGGAACCACGACTTTTCCTAAAGGAACCGACGTTCTCGCCGACAATGATCAATTGCTGGTGGCGCTGCACGTATCGGACCTTCCAAGGGTCAGCGCGATCTTCCATCTGAATGAGAGGTAGAACCATGTATATTATTATTGCAGGTGGAGGAAAGGTCGGGTCCTATCTTGCTCATTTACTTGTTGGTAAGGGACATGACGTTGCTGTTATCGAGCACAATGCAGAAGCTTGTGAGGCATTGTCGGATTGGGGAAAAGCGCTTGTCATCAATGGTGATTGCTGCGACTTGGGCGCTCTCATCGACGCCGGTATCGAGAAGACCGACCGATTTGCTGCGGTGACGGGGGATGATGCCGACAACCTGGTGGCGTGCCAGCTTGCCAAAGTGCGATTCAATGTCCCGTTCACGACGGCTCGCATCAACGACCCCCGCAATGAGGATATCTTCCAGAAGTTCGGTGTAGACTTTGCCCTCAACTCGACAAATATCCTTGCGACGGTCATTGAAGAAGGCATCATCGTCGATGACATGATCCCCCTCGTCTCGATCGGCAAGGGAAAGGCGACTCTTGTCGAACTGAAGATCGCCGGTGAGTCTCCTGTGACAGGAAAGACCTTGAGGGAACTGACGTGGCCCACCGGGTGCGTCGTGGTTTCCATCATGCGCGAGGGCGAAGTCATCTTCCCGCGTGGGGCTACCGTTCTGAATGCAGGCGACATCGTCGTCGGCCTCGTGGCTCCTGAGGCGGAAGAACAGTTCAGACGAGTATTCGGGAAGGGACAAGTGTCATGGACGAACGAACTCGAACGAAGCGTATAACGTCTCTCCGTCGTGGTCTCCTGGGGATGCTCACCGAGGTTGCGTTTACGTGCGGCCTCATCGGGGTCGCGTTTCTCATCTCCTGGCTGTTTTTCGTGGGGCGCTAGACGATGATTCGCAGGGTCTGGAAAGAAGACTTTCGCATCATAGGGTACTATACCGGCCTCGTCACCATCGGCGTCGGTCTACTGATGCTCATCCCGATGGTGACGAGTCTTGTTTTTCGTGAGTGGGCCTCCGCTCTGGATTTTGCCATTTCTGTTGCACTCACACTGCTCGTCGGATACACCTTGGCGCTCATCTCTCGTACGAAGAGCACCCCGGGACTTACCCATGCAATGGTCATCGCCGCGGGATCATGGCTCGTCGCTATGGTGCTCTCCGGCGTTCCCTACGTGCTGAGCGGACACTCTGAATCGTTCCTCGATGCATGTTTCGATACGATGAGCGGGTACACGACGACAGGTCTGTTTCTCCTGCAGGATCTGGATCACATCTCCCAGGGACTGAACATGTGGCGCCATCTTCTGACGTATGTCGGCGGTCAAGGGATCGTCGTGCTGGCTCTGACGTTCCTGATCGGTTCCACGGGTGGTGCGTTCAAGATCATGGTCGGCGAAGGCAAGGAAGAGAAGCTCGAGCCTAACGTCCGGCACATCGCGGTCCTCATCTGGCGCATTTCCCTCATCTATTTGGGCGTGGGCACTGTTGTCCTTGGACTCATTGCCATGGCGAATGGCATCAAGCCATATCTTGCATTCTTTCACGGCGCGTATATCTTCATGTCCGCCTGGAGTACCGGCGGCTTTGCCCCCTATAGTCAGAACATGCTGTATTACCACAGCAGTGCTATGGAAATCGCCAGCATGGTTTTTTTCATCCTGGGTTCATTCAACTTCGCCCTGCACTACGCCGTCTGGACCGGAAACCGCAGGGAGATCCTTCGCAACGTGGAGATTGTCTCGTTTACGATCACTGTCTTGACGACTTTCTCTCTCGTGTGTCTGGCACTCATGCAACGAGGCGTCTATCCAAATGCTGTGGAGTTGTTCCGGCGCGGATTCTTTCAGCTCATATCGGGCCATACGACGACTGGCCAGTCCAATATCTACGCACGGACGTTTGTGCGCGAATGGGGTCCTCTCGGCATGCTTGCGACGACCATCGCCATGGCTATCGGCGCGAGTGCCGCTTCGACTGGCGGCGGGTTCAAGGGGCTGCGTATGGGCATCATCGTCAAGGGCATAGCAACCGATATCAGGAAGCTCCTGTCCCCCGAGCGTGCTGTCGTTACGGGTCATTATCATCATTTGCATGACAACACGCTCACCGACAGCGTGGTCAAGGGCGCGGCAGTCATCGTCGTCCTGTATGTCCTCATCTATGTTGTTGGCGCCGTTGTTGGCATGGCCTACGGATATCCCATGGTAGATGCGTTCTTCGAGTCCGTGTCGGCCGGCAGCAACACTGGATTATCGTGCGGAGTGACACAGGCCAGCATGCCCACGTTGCTGAAAATCGTGTACATGCTAGAAATGTGGATGGGACGTCTAGAGTTCCTGTCCGTGTTCACCCTGTTCGGTTTCATCGCCACGAGCTTCCGGAGTATGAGAGTCAGGAAGGCGGCCGTATGAAGAAACTCTGTGCTGTTCTGATAATCGTGGCGCTCGCGATTCTGATCGTCGCCCCTGTTTCGGCAAGCGCCGTGCAGCCGCCCCTGCTGTCGACGAATGAACTTGTGGAAAACTCCTACAAGTGGGACGGGCAGACTGTGTCGTTCAAGGGAGAGGTCCTGCAGGACCTGATGGTGCGTAAGGACGGCACATGGATGAACCTGTCGGATGGCAACAATACCGCCATGGGCGTGTTTGTGCCAAAAGGCGTGGCCATGCCTGCAATCTCGCGTACAGAGAACTACCGTACGGTTGGAGACGTCGTGCTCATCACTGGTGTCTTCCACCGTGTGTGCATCCAGCACGAGGGTGAGACCGACATCCATGCAACGAGTGTGACAATCGTGACGCCCGGTTCAACCAAGGCGAATTCCATCCACCTCGACAGGGCCGTGTGGTTTGTTGTTCTTGCCGGGTTACTTGGTCTGGTCATGTGGCTCTACTATCGCAAACCGGGGCGTGGAACCGAGCACTGAGTATCGCAATCGGAATGTTCGTGCAAAATAACGAGGCCCCGCGTGAGCGGGGCCTTCTGCTATGCAAGCTCTCCTGTGTTTAGGCTTTGAATGCGAGGTCTCCTGCCACGATCGTGGCGAGGACTTGAGTCGACCGGAGAGCCAACGGTTCGTTATCTCCCAGGATATCTCTCGACAGGACGACGATATCTGCGTCTTGCCCTTCCACGAGATTGCCCCGCTGTCCGAAAAGGCCTACGGAACTCTGAGGTGCTACGGTGTATGCGGTAAGTGCGTCCTGCACGCTGATGCACTGCTCACTCTGATATGGAAGTTCGCCTGCTCGTGTCCGGAATGCGGCGAACGCGATGCCCTTGAGTGCGTCCGGGTCTTCCACGGGTGCGTCGGATCCAAAGTCCAGCTCTACGCCACAGTCGAGCAATGACCTGAAGGCATATGAACGAGGATGCGGCGTGGGGAAGACGGTCTTCAACTTGCCGATATCGAGGTCGAGGTGCGAGGGCTGAACGGACGCTGCGATCCCGAGGTTGGCAAACCGTTCCACGTCCTCGGAGTGCAGGAACTGGGCGTGTTCTATGCGGTGGTGGGCGTGCCCCTTGGAGGTGGCGACGCCGGCTTGCTCGAACGCATCCAGTGTCTCCCTGTTCGCCCTGTCGCCTATGGCGTGGACCCATACCCACAAGCCGTTCTCATCCGCTTTGCGGAATCGATCGGCCAGCCAGTTCACGGATTCGTAGGTGTGGTAGCCATAGTTACCAGGGGCTCCTGGCCACGACTCTTCCATGTACGCAGTCCGGGAACCCAGTGAGCCGTCGGCAAAGGCCTTGATGCCACCGACCCGGAGGAAATCTGAGCCAAAACCCGACCGGAGCCCGAGCGATACGGCCGCGTCGAGGTTGGCGAGGCCAACGGCCTGCCAGATCCGGATGCGAGGTTCTTCGCTCATGGCAGGGATCAGCGCCTGGAGTTCCGGGAAAATGTCATAGTCCATGCTGCAGCACGAGGCAAATCCCATCGAGAGCAGTTTGCTGATGGCGCAATGGAGAGCAGCGAACCGTTCGTCGAGCCGGGGGGCGGGAATGCGGGAAAAGGCCCAGTCTTGAGCGGCGTCGCGGACGATGCCGGTAGGGCCGTCTGCGTCACAAGGAACGAGGTCAGAGCCAAACGGGCGGGAATTCCACAGGTCAACCGCCTTGAGAGCGGCCGTGTTGAGCCAGAGCGAGTGATAATCCTTGCGGTTGAGAACTACCGGCGAATTTGGGTAGAGATCGTCCAGCTGGCGCCGATGTGGGCTGTCGGACCAGAGTTCGTCGTCCCAGCAATCGCCCAGGATCCAGGTACCGTTGTCCGGTCTCCCGGCCAGACGGATGCGCTCCAGGGCGCCGTCGAGTGAGGTCTCACCATTGAGGTTCACGTGCAGGAGCGAGAAGCCGTACAGGTCAAGGTGCAGGTGAGAGTCCATGAATGCCGGATAGCATGTCGCTTCAGGTGTGCTGGCGAAATCGAGGACTTGTGCATTCCTGCTCGAGGCCATTGCCTGAACGTCGGCAGTACTTCCGATACGCTCGATGATTCCATTTCTCAAGTACACGGCGTCGCCTGTCTGTTTCCACCATCCGCCCAGCGACGCCATCACCCTGACATGGACTACTGCTGTGTCTTCATGCCGCATAATCATATTCCTCCCGCCCGCATGCGGGCGCTCATCATAGCAAGAAACCCCGGAGTCCCGGGGGCGACACGTTCCAGAACTGACGGGATTATTGTAGTTCGGCAGGTACAATCTTCAATTGGTTGAGTCTGCCAGTAGCAGAAGCCCAGGCCAGGTTTCGATAAGGTAGGTGGGATCGAGCTCAAGCAGTGCATCGCGTCCGATGTAGCCGAATGTGCAGCCGCACGAAGCCACACCGGCGTTGCGAGCCACAAGGATGTCGTTCCGGGAGTCCCCTACCATGAGCGTTCGCTCGTTGCTCGTGCCGACGTCACGTACCAGGGACAGAAGGTTGGATGGATTTGGCTTGCGCAGGTCGGCGTCGTTGGGTCCAACGACATGATCGAAGAACTGCAGGATCCCGAGGCGCTCCAGGATCTGGAGAGAGAGGTCTTGAGGTTTGTTCGTCAGCACTGACAGGTGAGCTTTCCGTTCCTGGAGCGATGTGAGCGTCTGTGAGCAACCTGTGTATACGGACGAGAAGTCAGTACAGTGGTCTTTGTAGTAGGACCGGAATTCGTCCACCAGCTCCCCCACGAACTCCCGTTCGTCAGTGTTGAAAGCTCGTACCATCATATCATCGAGGCCGTCTCCCACCCACGAGATGACAGTGGCGAGGTCGGCAACAGGCCGGGCGTGCAGCTGAAGGACATGGTTAACGGCTTCCGCAATGTCGCGGCGTGTATCAACAAGTGTTCCATCGAGGTCGAACAAATAGAGATTGAACACAGGCATTCTCCTTTGCAGCGGTGTGGCGGCGTGATTCTCATGTATACTGTACCGATGCATAAGCGCAAGTCTACCCTCGTAACCGTGAAACCGTACCATGCCTGGTTTCTGACGTGCCGCGACTCTGAGTGCGACTTGTTGTGACAGGAGAGGAACAACATTGATGGAAACAAGACTCATCAGGGACAGCACGGGGTTCGCATCGCTGGAACCGTTCTGGAATCGGCTGGTTGCCGGAAGCGTCGCCAATACGTGCGATTCTACGTTCGAATGGTTGTTTACGTGGTGGAAGTACTTTGGTGCGGACAGGCGGCTATTGCTCATTGCAGCATACGAAGACAGCGTGCCCGTTGGCCTTGCTCCGCTGTATGTTGGCAATGGGACCACGGAACCCAGGGACCTGCATTTCCTGGGACAGGGACTGTCGGACTACGCAGGTCTTATTACTCCCCGGGATCGCCCAGATGTGACGGAAGCTCTTGTTTCAGCTCTGCTGGACCTTCGTTCGTCTTGGGACGGGTTGGATCTCGAGGAGGTCCCGGCTCAGTCGCCCAACAAGGCGCTTCTGGACCGCGCGATCAAGGCGGGCAGTGTCTCTGCTGTGTGGCAGACGACCGTGCAATGCCCGTACCTGCCCATCGAAGGCGGCTGGGAGGCGTTCTATGCCACAATGGGCAAGGGATTCCGGCATGAGGTTCGGAACAAACTGAACAGATGGAACAGTCGTAGCGATGGGCGTATAGAGGGATTGGAGCTGCGATACGTCGATCGCAGAGAGGTCGATAGCGTGTTTGTGGACGAGGTTGTTGCATTGTCCGGTGAGCGCCGGTCGGTCGACGGCCACCGGAGCCCGTTCCTCAACCATCCGGACCAGGAGTTTCTTCGAGAAGTGCTTCCACTCATGGGCCAACGAAACCAGCTGCGCGTAGGCGAGCTGAGGAGCGGAAACGCACTGCTCGCATTCATGCTCGCCTACCACTGGCAGGGAGTCGTGTATATGTGGAATACCCAATATGACCCCACGTACGCAGAGTATTCGCTTGGGCGCATGGTGCTGGTATCACTTGCAGAGCAGTCATTTCACGAAGGTTGTCACGAGCTGGATTTCATGCGAGGCGAGGAGCCATACAAGTTCCAGTGGACGACACTCCACAGGACGAACCTGGCTCTCCGCTCGGAGCGGTCGGCCCAGCTTGCCGGGGACATGCAGGCGCCTCCGGGGCCTGAAGCAGTCCAGGTCGTCCAGGACGAAACGAGTAGTTGACATGCGGCAGAGAGTCATTGTCACCGGGCACAAGAACCCGGATACAGATTCCATCTGCTCTGCTCTTGGCTACGCGTTCTACAAGAATCGTACGGATCCTTCCCGCGTCTATACCGCCGTTCGTGGAGGAGATCTCAACGATGAGACCCGCTTTGTCCTGGAGCGCTTCGGGTTCCGTGTGCCGCCGCTCTTGAGATCACTGATGCCACAGGTTCAGGACATTCCCCGGAAACGCCTCGTGACAGTCGCCCCCTCCACCCGCGTCGGGAAGGCTGCCATTCTCATGAAGGAGAACCATATCCATTCGCTCCCGGTCGTCGACGATGCACTGGTTGTACGAGGTGTCGTGGATGCCGTCGATATTGCCACCGCGTACGCCGACCAGCTTGAGCATGC
>NZ_QXIU01000005.1:5751-7753 GCF_003570935.1 Candidatus Cryosericum odellii | reverse complement strand
ATCCCGGGCATGCCGTTGTTCCTGAAGAAGTCCCGCCTTGTCAATCACATATCCGCAGCTCACTGCCAGCTCGAGTCGAGCTGTCCGTTTCATGATGTGTGTCCCGTCCGGGAATCGCTGGCCCGTGCACGTGTCGCCCACCTCCATGTAACCGACCTCGCCGAGGCACCACATGTATTCCATGAACTTGGCGAGTCGACACCGGTCCTGGTCTCTTCACCTGAAACTGAGAAACTCATGAGTGACGTACTCGACGTACCTGAGGTACAGGTCACCTCGATCATGTTGCGCATTATCGCCGGTGTTGCAGGCGAACGAGACGAAGTTCCAGGTCTTGCTATTGTGGCCAGCCTTGCTACACGCGCCGGGACCCTTCTCGAGGAGCTCTACCTGCATGTGACTCATCAGGAAAACGCTGGGGTCCGAGGGCGCATCGCGATCGGCGAAACGCTCTGGTCTGCCAGCGAGTTCGCAGCGCTCAGATCCACGGCAGACGCAATGGTGGAGGCCTTCGCGAACGCAGGGGAGACATTGCCCGCTACGATGCGAATGGCATACCTGACGCAATGTCGTGATCTTGCTTCTGTTCTGAACAATGCAGACAACCCTGCCTACGCCGTATGGATGGAACGTCAGGGTCAGGAGATCATGCTGGCGAGTACCAGGACGGTCCTTGCCTCACGCATCCGGGCGTACAACGCCCACGTCCAGTTCCTCCTCGCTGGAACGAGCGTATGTCCTGCTGGTGACCAGCGGTTTCTGCCCGAGACATTCGGCCTCACAGGTTCCGAGGCTCCCGTCGTTGTCGTCGACCGTGAGCTGGAAGGCCCTCGCATCCCCACGTTCGTGACACTGCATCTGCCAAAGCCAAACGAGTCCGGATTTGAAAAGAACGGCGCCCGTCTCATTGCCGAAACGATGAGACGCTTTCCCGGAAAAGCAATGGTCGCCTCGAACTCTCTCGAGACATTGCACCGCATGCAGTCGTTTCTTGCACGCGAACCTGGACTGGCCGAATACAGCCTGCTGCTTCCCAAGAATGGGCACACACGTACGCAGCTCCTGGAACAGTTTACCGGCCAGAACAAAGCCATTCTGCTCATTCCGTTCGACTACCTGAGCTTCGGCGACATCATATCGGCGAAGTTCCTGTTTGTCACCAAGCTGCAGTTTCCCAACTCGTTCCTTCCAACGGTGACGCGCCTTAAACAAGCGCTCAAAGAGAAGCGGGGTGATGCCTTCCGGCAGTTCGACCTGCCCTATGCACTTGCCCTGCTGCAATACACACTGCACCAGATGGATCCGCACACCCTGCGAAGTGTCTTCATGCTGGACAACCGGAGTTTCAGTTCAGCCTACGCAGATCGTATCCGGACTGTCCTGCCGACGCCATCGCTGTTTCTGCCTATGGAAAACCAGGAGAGCCTCTTGCAGCATCTCGACCGGTGGATACGCAACCAGACTCTTTGAAGCATTCGTCAGGCCTCATAGGAGAACCACATCTCGGCGTCCGGCAACTATAGTAGTGAAGGAGACTCGTGATGTGTGATACACTTGTAGTTCTTGCTCCAATGACACTGAATGGCCATACGATGCTGGCAAAAAACAGCGACCGCGAACCGAACGAGGCCCAGCTCCTGACAGTTTTGCCACACAGAACTCACCGCGAGCCGAGACTCAAGACAACCTACATCGACGTCGATCAGGTGCGGGAAACGAACGCCGTCCTGCTCTGCAGACCTTTCTGGATGTGGGGTGCCGAGATGGGCGTCAACGAGTATGGTGTCGCCATTGGCAATGAGGCGGTCTTCACCCGTGGGGGATACAGCAAAACGGGACTGACCGGCATGGACTTGCTCAGGCTGGCTCTGGAACGCTGTGACAGTGCTCGCTCAGCCGTGGATATGATCATAACGCTGCTGGAACAATATGGCCAGGGTGGCAACTGTGGCTTCACCAAGCAGTTCTTCTACAACAACAGCTTCCTGGTCGCTGATACGAC
>NZ_QXIU01000005.1:285-5714 GCF_003570935.1 Candidatus Cryosericum odellii | reverse complement strand
CCGAGGCCTTCGCCGAGCAGAAGCACCTGCGACGTGGCAAGGACAGGATGGATTTTGCAGCCTCGTTCTCGGACCCTCTGTTCACCAAGTTCTCCAGAGCAGGCGCGCGTCGTGCCAGCAGTCTCAGCGCTCTCGGTTCAGGGGCGCCAGCCACTGCAGCAACGATGAAAGCAGCGCTGCGTCGGCATGACGACCCGGACTATGCTCTCTCAGCAGGCAGTGTTGGTTCGGTGTGCATGCATTTTGGCGGTCTCGTAGGTGATCAGACTGTCGGCAGCATGGTGGCAGACCTCGACAAGTCAGGGCCCGTTGCATGGGTCACTGGCACATCGGCGCCGTGCATCGCTCTGTTCAAGCCGATTACGCTGGATGCCGAAGGCACCGGGATGTTCGGTGAGGACCAGCAGGAAAAAGCGCTCAACTACTGGCTCGAGAACGAGCACATCTCACGAAACCTGCAGAACAACTATGCCGAGAAGCATGAGGCCATCGAGAAACTGCGAGCCCCGCTCGAGCAGCGCTTCGAGGAGATAATGACAGATGCCGCACCGGAGTACCGGAAGCAAGCTGCGCGAGAGTGCTTCGAGCTCGAGAAAGAGTACCGCGTTGCCGTCTGGAAAGCGATTGAGCCACTGGACCACCCGACGAGACACTCCCCCGTGTTCTCCATGCAATGGCGGAGGGAGAACAGAGAACTCGTCCGTCGGTGGCCAGTCTACTCGCAGTCCTCGGAAAACGCCTCGACGGTGTAAGTGAAGACGCTCAGACCCGGCTGAGAGAGGCTCTCCGTGTGGAGCCCAGCCTTGTGGCAGAGAGCTTCAAGGAATCCGTGGACGTTGGGTAACTCCTCCCAGACCTGAGGCAGGAATGTGGCTTGATAGACGCCACGCCGAAGAATGACGCCGGGACGTGTTGCTGCAAGCTTCGATTGAAGGTCCGCCAGCGAGGAGAACGCGAGTTCGGCCGGAACAGAAAGCAGAGAGACCTCGATGTGCAGATCTGCAAATTCGGTCTCCTCGACCGGTTCGAACCGTGGATCGCTGAAAGCCGCCGACAACGCATTGGACGCAACCGCCTGAACCAGAGGAGACACGGGCATGATCGTCCCGATGCAGCCTCGAAGCTCTCCGTGCTCGGTCAGCGTAACGAACACTCCCTGATCCTGCCAGAATTTATCATCAGGGAATTCCTCGCGCGTCGGTGTCAGTTCGTGTGCATCCAGCAGCCGCATGCGAATCGATTCACGTGCCAGCACAAGCAACTGAAGGCGCTCATGTTCATTCATGCCCATTCCTGTCCTCCCAGAAACCAATCGAAGCATATCCGACAACCGCAGACTTGTCCCCTGCAGTGTCACCAGAATTCCTGTAGTCGACGAGACGGGACTTCCAGCCACATACGTGTGCCATGGCGAGGATCGTCCTGATCGGCATAAACCCACAGGCATCGTCGCCACCCAGCTTGCCGCCCTCTCCCTCCAATATGTGCCCAATCGTGGTGTGGTCATGTTCCACTGCCATATCATATGGATCATAGTGACTGAGGTCACTGGAGGCGACGACGAGCATGTGAGGAAGATTCAGTGCCAGGAGCTCCTGAGCCAGGCTCTCTGTGTCCACTTCTCCCAGCACCAATGGAATGATGTCAAAATCCTTGAGAGATACCTGCAGGAATGGCAGCTGCACCTCGACCGCGTGCTCCATTGCATGGGCCTCACCGGACGTGAAGACCGAGGAGCCCTTCGTCAGGAGCTTCGCTGCATCCGACACGTTGATGTCTCCCAGTGGTGTCTGGAACATATCTGCTTCCGGGAGTGCCGCACCCTTGAACCACACGTGATGACTCGGGGCGAGGATGACCACGGTCGTGTGCACAGATTTGTCCAGGCTCGCGAGACAGGCGTAGCCCCCTCCCGCCACTGGACCCGAGTACACGTACCCGGCATGAGGAACGATCAACCCCCTGCATACGGCGCCGGCAACGTCGGCTGGGATACGTGCGCCCTCGATGTATCCCTCGACGTCGCTGCGCAGTTCATGAGCCTGCGCCGGGTAGAACTGCCCGGCAACAACGGCCTTTCGTATCATCGGTCCACCCCCTTGATGTGAGTTCCACAGCTCGGACAGGTCAAGCCCGTCCTGGCTGTCACCGTATAGCCCTGCCGTTCCACGACTGTTGCCCCACACTGTGGACACACCGTATCACTTGCTGCATCGTGGGCCGAAAGGTTCCCCGAATAAACATGGAGCAGCCCTTCCTCATGCCCGACCTGCACCGCTCTCTCGATTGAAGCAGTCGGCGTGATCGGCGTATCCTGCATGTGATACATGGGGAAGAACCGCGAGACGTGCCACGGTATCGCAGGGTCGATTGACGCAACGAAATGCGCCATGGCCCTCAGTTCATGCTCAGAGTCGTTGAGTCCGGGGATAATCAACGACGTGATCTCCTCCCAGGCTCCTGCCTCATGGATCGCTCGTATGGCATCGAGGACAGGCTGGAGACGTCCGCCGCACACGCGTCGGTAGAAGTCGTCGGAGAACGACTTCAGGTCGATATTGTAGGCATCGATCAGGGGCAGCGCTTCATCCAGGAGCTCACGGGAGTAGAAGCCATTGGACACGAACACCGTTCGCAACCCGGTCTCTCTTGCCTGTACGGCGATGTCCAGGGCATACTCCGCCCACACTGCGGGCTCATTGTATGTGCAGGCGATCGATGACGCTCCCTGCCGCAGCGCCAGTTGCACAACGGCTTCCGGGTCCAGGAAAGGCAGACGGGACAACTCGTCGTCGATCCCTCGCGCCTGCGAGAGTTCGTAGTTCTGGCAGAAAGCGCAGGTGAAATTGCACCCGAATGTGCCCAATGAAAGCGCGGTCGATCCGGGAAGGAAGTGATACAGCGGCTTCTTCTCAATGGGATCAAGGGCAACCGAGGCCGGGAGACCATAGACCATAGATTGCAGTTCTCCCTTCACCGTGCGACGTACACCACACAATCCTGTTCTGCTTTCAGTAACCACACACCCATGAGCGCAGGCAAGGCACTTGACGGCCCCGCTCTCCTCCACACGACTGAGCCTCGCTGGTTTCATGTCATCTCCTCCGCCCCTGGCAGGGTTGCCGTTACGAGTCGGATGGCCAGCCGCAGGGCTGCACGTGTCGATTCGACGCGGATGTGGAGTCGGTCCCCGTCCAGCAGTAGTCGCTCCACTGTGCACGCTCGTGGTGTCGCACAGGCTACGAACACGGTCCCGACAGGCGTACCTCTGCCGTCCGATGTCGGTCCGGCTACTCCTGTCGTCGCAAGCCCTACCTGCACGTTCAACCTCTCCCTGCAGCCCTGAGCCATAGCTTCTGCCACCTCGACGCTGATAGCGCCACACTTCTCCAGCAACTCGGCCGGTACTCCCAACAGTGCTGTCTTCTCCCGGTCCGTGTAGCTGATCACGCCGCCCATATATGACACCGACGCTCCCGGCACAGCAGTGATGGCTTCTCCGACCATCCCCCCGGTGAGCGACTCAGCCGTACCAAGGGACCAGCCGTGCTGAGCCAGGAGGTTCAAGAGTGTTCCGGCAACCACCAGGAGATCCTCGTCCAGGTCTTTGCTCATCCACTCGCCAGGCGACGCGCCCTCCGTGCCACCTCAAATCGCACCTTGTCGATATCAATGCCCAGCAACTGCCTGTGCTCCATGACCCAGGAGCCGGCAACCATGACCGAGTCGACAGCCCGACTGTTTGCCGACCAGAGGAGATGGGAGACCACGTTGTTCCTTGGACAGAACGATTCATCCTCGAGATCCCAGAAGACCAGATCAGCTGCAGCCCCCTCGCTCAGTGTTCCCACGTCATCAAACCCAAGAGCTCGACCTCCGTTGGTGGTCGCCATCGCAAGGAGACTGGCGTTGCTGATACCCGAGGCGTCCATGGTCGAACCTTTCATGAGTAAACCCAGCACCCGCAATTCCTCCAGCATATCGAGGTTGTCATTGCTGGCCGCTCCGTCCGTTCCAACACAAAGGTTCACTCCGCTGCCCAGCAGGAGCCTGTAGTCAGCGATGCCGGACCCGAGCTTGAGGTTGCTCTGGGCATTCAGGACAATGCTTGCCCCCGCATCACGCAGGATCTCTGTGTCATGGGCGGTCATGTGGACACAGTGGGCAGCCAGAAGCCGCGGTGGATTCTTGAAGTATCCCTGGTCAGCGTAGTACGAGATGGGAGACGCCCCATACGCTGCAGTGAACTCCTCGATCTCCTTGGCTGTCTCGTGAAGGTGAAACTGCACGATGACGCCAAGATCGCGGGCACGTTCGAAGTTCTCCCGAATGAACTCCGGGCTCGCCGTATAGGGAGCGTGAGGGCCGAAACTAGTCCTGATGCGACCGTCGGCCTTGTTGTTCCAGCGCACGACGAACTCTTCAGACTTCTCCAGCTTGCCCCGCTCGTTGTCGAGGGAGGCGGTACCCGTCGAGAGATTGGCTCGTACGCCTGCCTCGTCCACAGCTCGAGCCACATCGTCTTCCAAGAAATACATCTCGGCGAACGTCGTCGTCCCGGACATGATGCCTTCGGCAAGCGCAAGCAAGCTACCATAGTAGATGTCGTCACCATTCATCAGAGCTTCGCGTGGAAACATGTAGTCATGCAGCCACACGTCAAGCGACACTTCGTCGGCAAGCCCGCGCAGAAGGGTCATGGCAAGGTGCCCGTGGGCGTTGACAAACCCAGGAGTAACCAGGTACCTTGACGCGTCAATGACGCTGGCACCCATGGGCCGATCCACGTGGTCAGCGATGTGGCTGATCTTCATTCCGTCCACAAGGATATCCACGACGCGCGTCGCGTCATCAGTTCCCCGTCCTGTATCAAGTATCCTGGCCGACGTGAATACTCGTATCATCGTGCACGCTCCTTTTCTTATATCATAGCAAATCTTGCACAAATCTCGCTAGCAAAAAACCCGCCCCTGTGGGGGCGGGCTGAAACATGCGTCGTAACCCTGTAACTCTAGATACCCTTTGGAACGATACCGAACGACTTGCCGTCTTCGAGAGGCTCGCCGGGTGTCGAGAGCATGCTCCGTATGTCCTTGGGCATGCGGAAGATGCGCTCATGCGTCACGCCGTCGTAGAACTTCAGTGCGCTAGTGTCCCCAATGCGATCAGCCAGAATCCTGTCGACCGTGGCGGCATCCATATCCAGCGGATCGTTCTTCTTAGAAGCCAGGATATATGACCAGGGAACATCGTACGCGCCGACATAAGAATACAGCGAACGAGCGATCGGGAAAACCGAACGGATGGTATCCAGAATTCTCTTGTGGACTGCAACATTCGTCGGCTTTAAATATGACGAAGTAACACAGAGGGTACCACCCTCGTCCAGAACGCGGAATGCATGCCGATAAAACTCCTTCGTGAACAGG
>NZ_QXIU01000005.1:0-125 GCF_003570935.1 Candidatus Cryosericum odellii | reverse complement strand
GACGCGCCTTCACCGCCTCCGACGACTAGCACCCTGCGCGGGTCAGGGTGGCATACCATGGCCGGCTCGTTCAGGCACTCGTGATAGATGTATTCGTCCTTCACGGAACTCTGGCAGTCGCCATC
>NZ_QXIU01000049.1 GCF_003570935.1 Candidatus Cryosericum odellii | reverse complement strand
GGTCGAAAAGAGAGCAGATCATCGCAGGCGGAGGTCCCGGTCGTGTCAAGAAACAGCACGAAGCCGGCAAGCTGACTGCACGCGAGCGCATCGAACTCCTGCTGGACCTGGGGTCATTCCAGGAAGAAAATGTCTTCGTGAGTCACCGGAATACCGGATTTGGTCTGGACAAGCAGGAATTGCCCGGCGATGGCGTGGTCACAGGTCACGGGTACGTCGATGGTCGCCTGATCTTCGTCTATTCTCAGGATTTCACGGTCGCAGGGGGCTCACTCGGCGAGATGCACGCAGCCAAGATCGCTCATGTTCAGGACCTTGCCGTGAAATATGGAGCTCCCATTGTGAGTATCAGCGATTCCGGCGGAGCTCGCATCCAAGAGGGAATAGACTCGCTGAAGGGCTACGCCAGCATCTTCTACCGAAACACGATCAGTTCAGGAGTCATTCCCCAGATTTCCATGATAGCGGGTCCCTGTGCCGGTGGCGCAGTGTATTCACCAGGTATCATGGATTTTGTCGTCATGACCGAGCAAGCTCGCATGTTCATTACTGGTTCCAAAGTCATCCAGAGCGTAACGGGCGAAGAAGTCACAGACGAGGAGCTTGGGGGTCTGACTGTGCATGCCGAGAAGAGCGGCAACGTTCATCTGGCAGCAGCCAATGATGAGGAGGCTATCCGGCTGATCCGTGAGCTCCTGTCCTACCTGCCTGCGAACAACAGCGAAGACGCTCCTGCGGCGCAGAGCGACGACCCCATCGATCGAAGTACGGCGGAAATCGGGGACATCATCCCTGCGGAAGCGAACAAGCCATACGACGTGCGCAAGGTCATAGGAAGTCTGGCTGACGAAGGCAAGTTCTTCGAGATAGCTGAGGGTTTCGCGAAGTCGATCTGCGTTGGCTTTGCGCACATGGGCGGGCAAGTCGTCGGAGTGGTAGCCAATCAATCTAGGTCGATGGCAGGAGTCCTGAATATCGACAGCTCAGACAAGGCCGCTCGCTTCGTTCGTTTCTGCGACGCGTTCAATATTCCGTTACTCACGCTGGTGGATGTTGGCGGATACCTTCCAGGTGTCGACCAGGAGTACGGGGGCATTATCCGGCACGGAGCCAAGCTTCTCTACGCTTTCTCGGAGTGCACTGTGCCCAAGGTAACTGTTATCCTCCGCAAGGCATATGGTGGAGCGTACATCGCGATGTCATGCCGGGATCTTGGCGCAGATTTCGTGTTTGCTCTTCCATCGGCCGAGATTGCTGTAATGGGGGCGGATGGCGCTGCCCAGATCATTTTCTCGAAGGAGATCCGCGAGGCTTCAGATTCGGAGGCCACCCGTCAAAAGCTCATCGCCGACTACAAAGACAAGCTCTATAACCCATATGTGGCCGGAGAGCGGGGTCTCGTCGATGACATTCTTGAGCCATCTCAGCTCAGAAGCCGCATTATTCGTTCCTTCAGAGCCGCTGTAAACAAGCGCGAGGAACGACCGACGCGCAAGCACGGGAACATTCCGCTCTAGGAAGGGACAACATGATTCGTATGGATTTGCACGGACAGGACGTGACCGACGAGGAGTTGGCTGTTGTTGCAGGTGCAGCGTTGGCTGCGGTCGAAGAAGAGGACATTCCTGCGTTCCTGTCTGATTTGACGAGTCTCGACGACAGCTCTGCAGCAGCAGTGCTAGGCGCGATGGCCGCTGCCGGAGTGTCGTTCCACCAGTTGGAACCACCATTGCCCACTGCCAATGTGGCATGGAGACGGCCACCATATGAACAGTCAGTCAGGCCACGCTGGCGCTGACGAGAGGACAAACCATGAAAAAATACAGGATCACTGTTAATGGCAAGACGTTTGACGTTGACGTAGAAGAAGCAGGAGCAGGAGTCCAGAAACTCGAACATTCGCCAGTATCAATTCCGGAGGCCGTTGCTTCTGCTCCGGTTGTTGCCCCCGCTCCAGCGCCCGTACCTGCACCCAGGACAGTGTCGGCTCAGGCACCTGCTGCGAGCCCGACGGCCCCAATACCCGTTGCTTCGGCAGGCGGTGTGACAGCCATGAAGTCGCCACTGCCTGGCAAGATCCTGAAGGTCATTGCCACTCCTGGGAGTTCGTGGAAGAAGGGCGATACCTTGCTTATTATCGAAGCCATGAAGATGGAGAACGAGATTCTTGCTCCACGTGATTGTACGGTGGAGGAAGTTGCTGTCGAGTCCAACCAGACTGTCAAGACTGGGGATCTTCTGCTCAAGCTTGCCTGAGAGGCAGTAGCCTGCTCGGTCGGAACGCTCTTCGGAGACATTGGCTCACGAGGAGCGTTCCGCATTTTTGGAGAACTCGCCTGGTCTGGTACAATGACTGCAGGAAGCACACTTCGAAAAAAAGCGGGGTAGCGTATGACAGACTTGCTGCGTGGTATTGTCGGTATGGCAGACTGGCGTGTATGGGCGATGTTTGGCGTCGGTCTGGCGCTTATTTGGCTCGCAGTGAAGAAGGAGTATGAGCCGAACCTCTTGTTACCCATGGGATTTGGCTGCCTGCTGGCCAACATCCCGTTTTCGTCAGCGGTCGGTGGTGGCTTCCTGGACGTCTTGTTCAAGGGCGGTATCACGAATGAGCTTTTCCCCATCCTCATCTTCATCGGCGTGGGAGCAATGATCGATTTCGGTCCACTTCTACAGGATCCCGAGATGTTGTTCTTTGGAGCAGCAGCGCAATTCGGGATCTTCTTTACGATGATGCTGGCTCTGTTGGTCGGGCGTATCCCCGGCGTCACGGGTATTCCAGGTCTCAGAGAAGCTGCTGCAATTGGAATCATCGGGGCAGCCGACGGACCGACGGCGATTTATGTCGCTACGCGGTTTGCTCCGGCATTGCTGGCCCCGATCACCGTGGCCGCCTATTCCTATATGTCGCTTGTCCCAATTATTCAACCACCGATCATTCGGGCACTCACGACCCGCGAAGAGCGCATGATTCACATGGAGAACCCTGAACACGAGGTATCGAGGACGGTGAAAGTCATCTTTCCCATTGCTGTGACCCTTATCGCCGGTATCATAGCGCCCATGTCCGTGGCTCTCATCGGCAGCCTCATGTTTGGTAACCTGCTGCGTGAATCCGGGGTAACGGAGCGTCTTTCCAAGACTGCTCAGAATGAGCTTTCCAGCTTGGTAACCATCCTGTTGGGCATCACGATAGGGTCGTCTATGGGAGGAAAGCAATTCCTGAATCCGACGACGCTCCTCATCATCGCGATGGGTCTCATTGCCTTCGTGTTCGATACGGCGGGTGGAGTCCTCTTCGCGAAGTTGATCAACCTGTTCCGGAAACGAAAGATCAACCCGATGATCGGTGCGTGCGGCATATCGGCGTTTCCGATGTCTGCCCGCGTCATCCAGAAGATGGCGCAGCAGGAAGATGGCAGTAACTTCATCATCATGCATGCCGTTGGGGCAAACGTGGCAGGGCAGATCGCCTCCATCATTGCAGGAGGTCTGATCCTGGCCCTGGTACGATAGGAGGTAGCCATGGATACTGTTGTTGCTGAGGGTCTGCGCATCAGCGGACTAAGCTATATCCTCATCTTTGCCGTGCTGGGAATCTTCTACGGTCTCATCAAGCTTCTGTTGAGGATCCTCCCCCGAAAAGATGATTCCACGTAATCGGCAACACGAGTTTCCGACGGTAGCGGACTCCTAAAGGAGGGATAAGTGATCAAGTCTCGAACGATCCTCGCCTTTACCATAGTCCTGACGATGTTGATGTCCGGTTGTGGTCCGCGCACCGTTGTGCAGCCCACGATCATCTCGGGGACCATCAAGCCTGTGGCCATGATCGCTCAGGCTATCGCTGGTACCGCGTTGCAGGTCCAGGTTCTTGCTGGAGACAATGGGGCGCCTCTCCAGAATGTGAAAGAGCTTGTGTCCAAGAGTGCTGTCGTTTTCCAGACCGGAGCCTCCGTCGACGCATGGTCCAACGAGATGGAGCAGGGGAGCGTGCGCTTCGTCAGTCTCTCTGCCGCTTTGGATAAGGGCACTCCGGGCTGTTCCTGGTTATCTTTTCGAGATGTCGCAGACATGGCTCGCCTGATGCGCGATACGCTGGATGTTATGTACCCGGAGCTGAAGGAGCAGTTCGACTCGCGATATGCAGCGTTCGTGGACCAGTGCAGCCAGGCGGATGGGCGGCTGAAACGGTTGGTCTGGAGTGCTGGTACCAGGGCGTTTCTGGCAGGGGACACAACGTGGTCAAGCGCAGCCAGGGACTATGGGCTGCAGGTTGTGGTTCAGCCGGACCTGAAGGGTCTTGATCTCTCGGGGGCAGAGGCGGCTTCGAGAGTTGCTGGCTGGGGGTCCGGAGCGAAGACCAAGGTCGTAGTCGTGAATGTTGCTCCTGGAGGCAGCACCGGAGTCAGTCGACAGTTAAACGGTATCGTTGCCTGCAGTCTGGACGCTCTTGGTGCAACGGCTAAAGGTGCCTTTGTGCCCTGGCTTGAAGGTCAGCTGACTCTGCTTGGATCGGCGATCGGGAAGTAGGTACACGCAGGCCGCGATGCAGGAGCCCAGCACCTCTCAGAGAGGTCGACGGTACTGTTCTGGACTGTGACGGTTTCTTGATATTCTATCGCTTTTTGCCCCCATGCATTCTATAATATTTGCGCAGGAAGGGCTGGTAGACGTCGTTTGGTACAGAGTGTTTCTGGTTAGTTCTGTTTTGCATGGTTGGTTCCAGGAGTGGCTCTGTGAGTATTGCAGGGCATTCTGCACGAACGTATGTCATGGAACCACGAATCTGTGATCGAGGTCTGGAAAGGGGAGGAAACATGAAGGAAGTTTATGAAGTCAGAATGCATGGGAGAGCGGGCCAGGGAGCCAAGTCGGGGTCCCAGTTGCTGGCTGAGGCGGCGTTCAGGGAGGGCAAGTATATCCAGTCGTTCCCTGAATACGGGTCTGAGCGTCGTGGGGCTCCGACCGTTTCTTATACCAAAATTGCCGACAAAGTACTCAGGAGTCATGAGCCAATTGTCAACCCTGATGTCGTCCTGGTGCTCGATTTTGGCATCATGCGTTCCATTGCGGTTGCAGCGGGCTTGCCCGACACTGGCATCCTCATCGTCAACACCAAGGTCTGTTCCGCTGAGATCAAGAAGTTGGCGCAGTTTGACGGCGCCCTCTACGGTGTCGATGCTACCGGCATCTCACTGGAATTGCTCGGTATGGATACACCGAACGTGCCGATGTTAGGGGCTCTTGTGAAGTTGACTGGCATTGTCAAGATGGAGTCACTGGAGTATGTCTTGCGCGAGCACTTCCTGCCAAAGATAGGAGAAGAGAAAGTCCAGAAGAATATCAGCATGCTCCGAAAGGGCTATGAGGAGGTGTTCAAATGAGCGAAAGAAAGACATGGCAAGAACTTGAACTCGGTGTAGAGCTGCCACCAGCCACATCGCTTGGTTACAAGACCGGTGGTTGGCGTGTTCTCCGTCCTGTCTGGAACGCTTCCGAATGTATCCATTGCATGATTTGTGTAAACTACTGTCCCGATATGGCTATTCCCGTCACCAAGAGCGACGAAGGAGTCGCTGGAAAGGGCGGACGCATGTTCAAAGGGGCCATACGCGTGGAGACAAACCTCGATTATTGCAAGGGATGTGGTATCTGCGCGCATGAGTGTCCATCTAAATGTCTCAGTATGGTTCGCGAAGAAGAGGCTGAGCAAGCCTCTTGCAAGTTGTAGAGGAGGGAACAACTATGGGAGTCAGGAAAGCAATTACTGGTGCTGAGGCTGCTGCGGAGGCGATGCGACAGATTAATCCCGATGTTGTCGTGGCCTATCCGATCACGCCCCAGACACCAATCGTAGAGCAGTTTGCGAAGTACGTCGCAGATGGAATTGTCGATACAGAGATGGTGCCCGTCGAGTCAGAACACTCCGCCATGTCGGCAACCGTCGGGGCAGAGGCAGCAGGTGCTCGAGCAATGTCAGCGACGTCGTCGCAGGGGCTTGCGCTCATGTGGGAGATCGTTGCTGCTACGCCGGGTCTGCGGTTGCCAATTGTCATGCCACTTGTCAACCGCACGATCTCGGCTCCCTTGAATATCCACTGCGACCATTCCGACGTCATGGGCATTACTACTCTTGGTTGGATCCAGATCTTCAGTGAGAATGCCCAGGAAGTCTACGAAAACCTGCTGCTTGCCATCCGTGTTGCAGAAGACACGAGGGTGCAGCTGCCGGCCATGGTCAATCAGGACGGATTCATCACCAGCCACGCTGTCGAGCCAGTCGAGATCTTCGACGATGCTGCTATTCGAGCGTTTGTCGGAGTTCGCTCTCTGGACAGAGGGCTTCTCGACTTGCAGCATGTCCGGACGGTGGGGGCAATGGTCCTGCCTGACTACCTGCTTGAGGTAAAGCGTGCTGAAGAAGAAGCGATGAAGGGTGTCTTTGAGGTGTATGCCGAGGTGGGGAAAGAGTTGTCCGCCATTACCGGACGCCAGTATCCCTTCTTCGAGACGTACAGGACCGACGACGCGGATGCGGTCATCGTCGTCCTGAACTCAGCGGCCGGGACTGCGAAGGTTGCTGTCGACGCCATGCGGGCACAAGGCAAGAAGGTGGGTCTGCTCAAACCGATCCTGTTCCGTCCGTTCCCTTATGCTGAGGTCCGTGACGCGCTGAAGGACGTTCCGGTTGTCGGTGTTCTCGATAGATCGATGGATTTCGGCGCTTATGCACCCGTGTACACCGAGATACGGAATGTACTGTACGAACTGGACAAAAGACCTGCGACGCAGAGCTACATCTATGGGTTGGGCGGCCGCGACATCATGACTACCGAAATCGAAACTGTTTTCGAGGAACTGCTGTCCGGCAACCTCGATCCACAGCACCAGCGGTATATCGGACTGAGGGGGTAGTTGAGATGCCTACACTTCAAGAGATTGCACTCAAGACGGCCGGGACGGATGCACGCATCGTCTCCGGTCACCGTATGTGTGCCGGCTGCGGCATTGCTTCCGTAGTCAAGAACGTCCTTGCGGCCTCGGACAAGCCGGTCATTGTGGTCAACGCGACAGGGTGCCTGGAGGTGACAACGGCTGTTTATCCATTCACCGCGTGGAACACTCCGTGGATGCATCTGACGTTCGAGAACGCTGCTGCAGTGGCAGCGGGAATTGAGTCTGCTTACAAGTCACTCAAGCACCGTGGCAAGATCGACAGCGAGGTCAACATTCTTGCGGTCGGCGGCGACGGCGGCACGTACGACATAGGATTTCAGGCTCTGTCCGGAGCGCTTGAGCGTCAGCATAAGTTCATGTATCTTGTCTACGACAATGAGGGCTACATGAACACTGGCAACCAACGAAGCGGCGCAACCCCGTTTGGCGCCAGCACATCGACCGTTCCGGCGGGAAAGGTTAGTTTCGGCAAGCCGCAATGGAGAAAGAACCTTGTTGAGATTGCAGCCGCTCACCGTATTCCGTATGTCGGCCAGGCAGCAGTTCACAACACGCTGGACCTGTATAAGAAGGCACAGAAGGGTTTCAATGCTGATGGTCCGGCCGTTCTTGCCGTTCTGCAGCCCTGCACGACCAACTGGTCCTTTGATCCCGCACTCACCATGCAATATTCCAAGCTGGCTGTCGAGACCAACTTCTGGCCACTGTACGAGATCGAGAACGGTGTCGTGCACATTACCACCAAGCCCTCCAACCGCAAACCAATCGAGGAGTTCCTCAAGGGGCAGAGCCGCTTCAAGCATCTGTTTCGGCCGGGTAACGAGCACGTCATTGTCGAGATGCAGAAGATGATCGACGACGAGTGGGCTCGTCTGCTTAAGATAGAGGAGTCCGGCATCCAGTTTTAAAACGCCTGAGTCTCGCGCGTTGTATTCGTCAGCCCACTGGCTACAATAGCGGTGGGCTGATTGTATCAGAGGAGCAACGCAATGGAAACAAAGATCGTGTTCTACTCTGTTATGGGGCGTTCCCGAATGGTAGCCGATGGGGTAGTGGTGGCGCTGGATTCCCCACTCTTTGGTCTTACCGATCGCTACAGCGCGTTACCTGCCGGATGGAAGCGTGCAGCGAGGCGGGCAGTCCGGGGCTTTGATCTGGGAGTACTGACCACCCCCAACGTTTCGTTCGATAGAGGGGATAGGCTCGTTCTCGTTTTTCCGTACTGGAATGGGGCTATCGTACCTGCGGTATCGGGATTTGTTCGCTCGATCGGGCTGGCAGGCGTCACCGTATTCCTGGTGATGACACGTCGATTGAGCGGCGGTGATGAGCTGATCTCCCAGCTCGAGGATGACATTGTCAGGCAGGGAGGAACGATTGGCGGGGTTTTCAGCCTTCGCACGCTGTGGCGGGCGCAGCAACGCCTTCGATCACTTGGAAGTCGTGTTGGACAGCACATTGCGCGGGAAGCGCAAGGAGCGCCGTTCAGTCTCCAGGAGTTGCTGGAGGATGCAATCGAGGATGAGGTCGAAACACGTGCTCGCTACCTGCAACTCATTGAGATGACCCCCAACAGGCGTCTGAAGACAACATTCAGTTTGCTCGCAACCGGTGAAGCTGCCCACGCTCAGTTGTTGCAGCAGTTGTACCGTGCATACACGGGCGTTGTCTATGAGCCACACAGGGAAGCGATCGCCTCCCTGAAGTCAGGACAGGTTCTCGACTACAGTGCTCTGCTCCAGGGACTCGGCGTTGTCGTGGAAGCCGAACGCAAGGCTATCATGGGATACCGTGCCATTGCTGAGCGGTACTCCAGTCAGCCCGATGTGGTTCGCCAGACACTAGTGCTAGCCCGTTCTGACGTCCAGCACTATAGAGACATGAGAGGCTTGTACAACAAATTGAGCCGCCATCACTCTACGCGTTGACGCGCATTCACCTCTTTTTCACGTGTTGACTTTGCCCTGTTTGTGATAGGCTGAAAGAAGTAATCCTGTGCATTCGAGGCTGTTCTTGGTCACAGCAGGAAGAGGAGGCAGGCAATGATTTATCTTGACAACTTTCGCAGTACGATGGTCGCGCCTGAGGTCTGGGCAGCGATGCGTACTGCTGCTATTGATGAATACGCGGTACCGGCAGCATTCACGCAGTGCGGCACTGGCGCCGCAGAACTCGTAGAGAGAGCACAGAACCGGCTTGCAGCCGCCATTGGAGCGTCGCAGAATGAGGTCGTGTTCACAGGAAGTGGCACTGAAGCCATCAACATCGCCCTGTGGGGCTCGACGTGGGCGCAGGCAGTCGACAAACCAGAGATCGTGACCAGCGAGATCGAGTACCCTGCTACGCTCGCGGTGTACAAGGCACTGGAGAAGGAAGGCTACCGGGCTCACTACATCAAGGTCGATGGTGAGGGAAAGTATGATCTCGACCAGCTTTCCTCGGTCCTTAATGAGCACACGGCGATGGTCAGTCTGATGGGTGTCAACCACATGATCGGTACGATCGAACCTCTGGCACAGGCAGGAGCAATCATTGCCGAGGCGTCACAGCACGTGGGCCGCAGGATTCCATACCATGTGGATTTCGCCAGCGCCCTGCAGACGCAGCGGTTGGATGTCGACGCGGTGAAGGCAGACCTGGTGAGCTTCTCCAGCAACAAGATCCATGGTCCGAAGGGTGTTGGCGCTCTCTACGTACGAAAGGGCACGAAGATACGCCCCATTACCTTTGGCTCGGAGTCGTACTCTCCACTTGTTCCGGGTACACCCAACACGATGGGCATTGCGGGATTCGACAAGGCCGTCGAGTTGCTGTACGCGACCTTCGACAAGGATGTTGAGCACATGCGAAGCCTCACCGACCGACTTGCGGCCGGTATTCGTGAGCGTATTCCATACATCCTGCTCAATGGGCCGGATGGCGCCGGAAGGGCCGCGTCGCATCTCTGCTACAGTTTCCTGTTCATCGAGGGCGAGGCGATCATGATGTTCCTCGACATGGATCACATCGTGGTCGACACAGGTTCGGCCTGCGCGGCTGCGACATTGAAACCGAACTACATTCTCATGGCGATCGGGCGCAATCACGAAGAGGCGCATGGCTCGATTCGCTTCACGTTGTCTCGATACAGCACGGAGGCTGACGTCGATACTGCTCTGGCAAAGCTGGTTCCGATCGTGGAACGCTTGCGCGCTCAGAGCACGATCAGGCCGCCTGCGCAATAAGGAGGTACCATGGCAATCAAGTACACTGCGAAAGTCATCGAACATTTCAAGAACCCACACAACATCGGCGTGATCGAGAATGCCGACGCCTGTGCCACTGAAGGGTCGCCCGCATGCGGAGACGAGATCACGGTCTACCTCAAGATCGACAAGGCGACCGACCGTATCGAGGATGTGAAATTCCAGTCCTACGGTTGTGCCTCCAATATAGCCACAGGTTCCATCATCACAGACTTGGCCAAGGGCAAGACGATCGATGAGGCTGAGGCGATCACGTGGAAACAGGCTGCCGACGAGCTGGGGGGTCTCCCTCCCGTGAAGATGCACTGCTCGGTTCTCGCTGTCGACGGACTCCGGTCTGCCATTCGCAAGTACAAGAAAGAAATGAAGGGCATCGACTATGATTCCACGCTTGACGTCAAGACCGTGACCGAGGAACTGAAGCATGTGTTGTGGCCGCCAGTCGGGGTCGATGTCATCACGCTCAAGATGGTCAAGTACATCGGCATTGACCAGGGTGCGGTGAAGGTCGAAATCAGTGTTGGTTCTGACGACAAGTTCCTGGACCCGACGATTAACGAGATCGTCGAGCATGTCAGCAAGATCCGTGGGGTCAAGTCGGTTAACGTCGAGAACGTCTAAATGTTGTCCACATCGTAGTAAACTCAATCTGCTTGGAGGGAACCATGATCGATTTTCGTTCTGATACTGTTACGAAGCCTACACAGGCTATGCGGGACGCCATGGCGACGGCGGAGGTCGGCGACGACGTCTACCGCGAGGATCCTACTGTCGTCAGACTGGAAGAACTGGGCGCAAAAATGCTGGGCAAGGAAGCTGGTCTTTTTATGTGTTCAGGCACGATGGGCAATCAGGTCGCCATCATGACGCACACGCAGCGTGGGGACGAGCTTATTACGGAAGCCGAGAGCCACATCTTCTACTATGAGGTTGGCGACATCGCAATGTTGTCGGGCGTTCAGGCTCGGCAGATCCCAGGCAAGCGGGGCGTCATGGATCCTGATGACGTCAAGCATGCCATTCGTGACTCCAGCAATATTCATTTTCCACGGACGTCCCTTATTGCTATCGAAAACACTCACAATCGAGGTGGGGGCAAGGTATGGCCCATCGAGTACGTGCGCGAGATATCGGCAGAGGCGCAAGAGCGCGGCATTGCAGTGCACATGGATGGAGCGCGGATTTTCAATGCATCGGTCGCTTCTGGCATCACACCGGACGTGTGGGCATCCTATGCCGATTCTGTCATGTTCTGTCTTTCCAAAGGCTTGTGTGC
>NZ_QXIU01000048.1:22056-22334 GCF_003570935.1 Candidatus Cryosericum odellii | reverse complement strand
AGCCAGAGCGAGTGATAATCCTTACGGTTGAGGACTACCGGCGAATTTGGGTAGAGATCGTCCAGCTGGCGCCGATGTGGGCTGTCGGACCAGAGTTCGTCGTCCCAGCAATCGCCGCAGATCCAGGTACCGTTGTCCGGTCTCCCGGCCAACCGGATCCGTTCCAGGGCGCCGTCGAGTGAGGTCTCACCATTGAGGTTCACATGGAGGAGCGAGAAGCCGTACAGATCAAGATGCAGGTGAGAGTCCATGAATGCCGGATAGCATGTCGCTCCAGG
>NZ_QXIU01000048.1:9273-22040 GCF_003570935.1 Candidatus Cryosericum odellii | reverse complement strand
TTCCGATACGCTCGATGATCCCATTCCTCAAGTACAGGGCGTCGCCTGTCTGTTTCCACCATCCGTCCAGCGACGACATGACCCTGACATGGAGCAGTGCTGTGTCTTCATGCCGCATAATCGTATTCCTCCCGCCCGCGTGCGGACGCTCATCATAGCAAGAAACCCCGGAGTCCCGGGGCGGCACGTTCCAGAACTGACGGCATTATTGTAGTTCGGCAGGCGCAATCTTCAATTGGTTGAGTCTGCCAGTAGCAGAAGCCCAGGCCAGGTTTCGATAAGGTAGGTGGGATCGAGCTCAAGCAGTGCATCGCGTCCGATGTAGCCGAATGTGCAGCCGCACGAAGCCACACCGGCGTTGCGAGCTACAAGAATGTCGTTCCGGGAGTCCCCAACCATGAGCGTTCTGTCCTTGCTGGTGCCGATGTCACGTACCAGGGACACGAGATTGGACGGGTTTGGCTTGCGCAGGTCTGCGTCACTGGGACCGACGACACGGTCGAAGAACTGGAGGATCCCGAGGTGTCGCAGAATTTCCAGCGAGAGATCCTGTGGTTTGTTGGTCAATACTGACAGATGGGTTCCCCGTTCCTGGAGCGATGTGAGTGTCTCAGAGCAACCTTCATAGACGTACGAGAAGTCAGTACAGTGATCCATGTAGTAGGAGCGGAATTCGCCCACCAGCTCCCCCACGAACTCCCGTTCGTCAGTCTGGAAGGCTCGCATCATCATGTCGTCCAGTCCGTCCCCCACCCATGAGACGACTGTGGTGAGGTCGGCAACAGGACGGGCGTGCAGCTGAAGGACATGGTTGACAGCCTCGGCAATGTCGCGACGTGTGTCGACAAGCGTTCCATCAAGGTCGAACAGGTATAGGTCAAACACAGGCATTCCCCCTTGCAGTGGTGTGGCGCGCATGATTCTCATGTATACTGTACTGATACGTAGGCGCTAGTCTACCATGGTAACTGTGAACCCGCGCCATATCTGGCAGCAGCGTGACTGTTGCTCTGAGAATGACATGCCAGGACTGAGAGGAAGGACTTCTGTGGAAACGAGGCTCATCGAAGACAGCTCTGCGTTTGCTCTGCTGGAACCGTTCTGGAACCGGATAGTCGTGCAGAGTGCCGCTAATACATGTCATTCGACGTTCGAATGGCTGTTCACGTGGTGGAAGTACTTTGGTGCGGATAGGCGACTACTGCTCATTGCAGCATACGAAGACGGCGTGCCTGTTGGCCTTGCTCCGCTGTATGTTGGCAATGGGACCACGGAACCCAGGGACCTGCATTTCCTGGGACAGGGGCTGTCGGACTACGCGGACTTCATTACTCCCCGGGATCGTTCGGACGTGACTGAAGCCCTTGTCTCAGCCCTGCTGGACCTTCGTTTGTCATGGGACGGGATGGACCTCGAGGAGATCCGTGCGGAGTCCCCGAGTAGAGGCTTTCTGGATGGGGTTCGCGAGGAGGGCAGTGTCCCTGCAGTGTGGCAGACGACCGTGCAATGCCCGTACCTGCCCATCGAAGGCGGCTGGGAGGCATTTTATGCCACAATGGGCAAGGGATTTCGGCATGAGGTTCGGAACAAGCTGAACAGATGGAACAGTCGTAGCAATGGGCGTATAGAGGGATTGGAGCTGCGGTACGCCGATCGCAGAGAGGTCGACAACGCATTTGTGGACGAGGTTGTCGCATTGTCTGGTGAGCGCCAGTCGGCCGACGGCCATCGGAGCCCGTTCCTCAACCATCCAGACCAGGAGTTCCTTCGAGAAGTGCTTCCACTCATGGGCCGGCGAAACCAGCTGCGCGTAGGAGAGCTCAGGAGCGGGAACGCACTGCTCGCATTCATGCTCGGGTACCAGTGGCAGGGAGTTGTGTATACGTGGAATACTCAGTACGACCCTACGTACGCAGACTACTCGCTTGGGCGCATCGTGCTGGTATCGTTTGCAGAGCAGTCATTTCGCGAGGGATGCCACGAGCTCGATTTCATGCGAGGCGAAGAACCGTACAAGTTCCAGTGGACGACACTCTGCAGGACGAACCTGGCTCTCCGCTCGGAGCGGTCGGCCCAGACTGCCGGGGACATGCAGGCGTCTCCAGGGCCCGAAGCGGTCCAGGTCGTCCAGGGCGAAACGAGTAGCTGACATGCGACAGAGAGTCATTGTGACCGGACACAAGAATCCGGATACGGATTCCATCTGCTCTGCCCTTGGCTACGCGTTCTACAAGAATCGGACGGACCCTTCCCGCGTCTATACCGCTGTTCGTGGAGGAGACCTCAACGATGAGACCCGCTTTGTCCTGGAGCGCTTCGGGTTCCGTGTGCCGCCGCTCTTGAGATCACTGATGCCACAGGTTCAGGACATTCCCCGGAAGCGTCTTGTGACAGTTGCTCCCTCCACCCGCGTCGGGAAGGCCGCCATTCTCATGAAGGAGAACCATATCCATTCGCTCCCGGTCGTCGACGATGCACTGGTTGTACGAGGTGTCGTGGATGCCGTCGATATTGCCACCGCGTACGCCGACCAGCTTGAGCATGCCGACGTCCTTCCTTATGCGGTGGAACTCGACACCCTTGTGCGACAGCTGTCAGCCAGGATCGTCCTCCATACCGGCGAATCCGCGGAGCTGAAGGGGCGATTGCTTGTTGTCACCGGTTCGGTGGGGCGTCTTGCGCCGGGATCTGAGGATGTCACCATTATCATCTCTGACGGGATACCCTCCCAGGACGTCTTGGCAGCGTGTTCGGCCGCTTCCACCCTGATTGTCACTGGCACCGCCACTATGGCGCAAACCGAGGCACAGTGGCCGTCCCACCTGAACCTTGTTCTCGAGACGGACATGACAGTGACACAGGCGCTGCGGGCTCTCTGGTCATCGATTCCGGTGTCTGCATTCATGGAAGGCACTGTCCCCTTGCTAAGTATGACAGATACGCTGGAGAGAGCAAAGAAGGCGGTGCTCGACTCGTCCGCCCGTTGTGCCGTAGTTCTTGATGCACTACATCATCCGGTGAACATTGTGACCCGTTCCGACCTCATCCGGTTTTCGCGAAAAAAGGTTGTCCTCGTGGACCACAATGAGACATTGCAGGCTGTCGATGGCGTGGAGGAGGCCGATATCCTCGAGATCATCGATCATCACCGTGTCGGCGACATCTCCACCTTCCGCCCCATCTACTTTCACAACGAGCCGGTCGGGAGCACCTGCACGATCGTTGCTGAACTGTGTACGGAGAACGGGGTCTTCATGCCGAAGTCGGTGGCCGGGCTCCTGATGTCGGGCATTCTCTCAGATACGATGAACCTCAACCTCTCGACGACTACGCCAAAGGACGTCCGCGCCGTGCGGCGACTCGCGGCGACCATTGGCATCGACGCGGAAGCATTTGGTCTCGAGCTGCTTCAGAACGGTTCCGTGATGTTCAAGGACCTTCCTGCGACAGAGGTTCTGATGCGGGACTTCAAGGAAGTTGAGCTCTTCGACACACGCATCGGCGTCTCTCAGGCCGTCGTGTTTTCTTTCGACCGCATCCGGGAACGGGAGTCGGAATTCAAGCAGGCGATGAGGGATGTGCGGGCACGCATGGGGCTCGCCATGGTGGCATTTCTGGCCACGGATCCTCTGAGCAGGAGATCATATCTGATCGTTGCCGGGCCTGTCGAGGCGTTTGAAGAGGCATTTGACGTGCGCATGGAAGATGGACATGCCATCCTCGATGGAGTGCTCTCTCGCAAGAAGGACTTCATTCCGCCGGTGGCCGAGGTTCTGTCGCGGTACGCATAGTTCGCATAGTGGCTCCGAGTCCGCCGGACCCGGTTGGAGGGGAGGATTGCGATGGGAGACCGTCTCGTTTTGGCGATTGATTGTGGCACACAGAGTGTTCGAGGCCTGCTGTTTGACGACTGTGGTCACCTGGTAGCCAAGCATAAGGTAGAGTTTGAGCCGTATTTCTCGCCAGTGCCGGGGTATGCCGAGCATCGCGCCGAGGATTACTGGCGAGACACCTGTAAAGCCTTGCAGGCGCTAAAGGAGGAATCCCCCGAAGCGTGGGGCCATATTGGAGCGGTTGCGGTGACTACGCAGCGTGATACGGTCGTTGCACTCGATGCCGATGGAATTCCTCTCCGCCCCGCCATTGTCTGGCTGGACCAGCGCATGGCTCGCTGTGACGAGCCGATGCCTCTCATGGACCGACTACAGTTCAAAATTGTAGGGATGACCAAGGCGGTCGAGATTACCAGGCGCAAGGGCAAGGACAACTGGATGGTGGAGAACGAACCTGAACTGTGGGCACGTACCAGCAAGTGGCTGCTGTTGTCGGGGTTCTTCTCCTTCCGACTGACGGGGCGGTACGTCGACTCGGTAGCCTCGCAGATAGGTCACAACCCGTTTGACTATGCCACGCGCAGCTGGCCCAGGAGTGACAACAGCTGGCGGTGGCACATGTGCAGCGCACGTCGGGAGCAGATGCCCGAGCTCGTGGACGCCGGTGAACAAATGGGAACTATATCCGACGAAGCAGCACGTGAGACGGGCATTCCCGAAGGAACACCGGTCATTGCCGCTGGATCCGACAAGGGATGTGAGACACTGGGCGTCGGCTGTGTCGACGAGACGAGTATCAGCTTGAGCTTCGGGACGACTGCCACCGCCCAGACCACGTCACGGAAGTATTTCGAGCCGATCCCCTTCATGCCACCCTACCCGGCCAGTATTAAGGGGAGCTTCAATCCCGAGGTCGAGATCTTCCGTGGCTACTGGATGGTGAGTTGGTTCAAGAAGGAGTTTGCGACTCGCGAAGCCGTGGAGGCAGAGCAGCGCGGTGTTCCCCCCGAGGTCGTGCTGGATGAGCATCTGGAGGATGTACCGCCAGGATCGCAGGGACTGATGCTCCAGCCATACTGGGGTCCCGGACTGAAGATGCCCGAGGCCAAGGGATCCATGATCGGGTTTGGCGATGTACACACAAGATCGCACATCTATCGAGCAATCATCGAAGGCATCGGCTATGCCTTGCTCGAAGGGGTCGAACGCATCGAGCGCAAAAGCGGGCGGAAGGTGACCCGGGTTATGGTGTCAGGAGGGGGTTCGCAGAGCGACGCCATCTGCCAGATCACCGCAGACTTGTTTGATCGACCGGTGGTGCGAAGCGAGACCTATGAGACGTCGGGTCTGGGCGCTGCCATCAACGGTTTCGTCGGGCTCGGTGTCTATGCTACACATGAAGTGGCGGCAAAGCAGATGGTTCACTGGGACAGTACCTTTCTTCCACATCCTGAAGCGGTCCGTATTTACCACGAACTGTACACGCGCGTCTACAAGCACATTTACCCAGTACTGCAGCCGCTGTATCGCGAAATTCAGCGGATAACCGGGTATCCCGACATCTGAAGAAGCGATATGACGGTCAAGCAGGCTGTGGTGCGATTGCTGCCCCCCGACTCTACTCCCACTCGATCGTGGAGGGGGGTTTCGACGTAATATCATAGACCACCCGGTTGACCTCAGGCAGTTCGCTGGTAATCGCGTGAGATATCTCCTCGAGTACATCCGCAGGAAGCCGTACCCAGTCGGCGGTCATGCCATCGCTGCTCTCGACAATGCGCAGGGCAACCGTATGGACATACGTCCGTTCGTCACCCTTGACGCCGACAGTTCGGATACCAGGAAGTACTGCGAACGACTGCCAGACCTTCATATACCATCCAGACGCTCTCATCACTCGTTCGACGACGGCATCCGCACGCTGCAGGATGTCGACGTTCTCTGGTGTCACCTCGCCAAGGATACGGATACCCAGGCCAGGACCCGGGAACGGTTGTCTGTCCACAAGTTCTTCTGGCAGTCCCAGAGCACGGCCGAGGTCGCGCACCTCATCCTTGAACAGCAGTCGGAGTGGTTCGATGAGCGAGAATGAGAGGTCCGCAGGAAGGCCGCCGACGTTGTGGTGGCTCTTGATGGTACTGGCGACGGAGCTTCCGGATTCGATGACGTCCGGGTATAGTGTTCCCTGGACGAGAAACGGGATGCCCTGCATGGCACGCGCCTGCTCGGCAAAGCAGTCGATGAAAGCTGCGCCTATCGCTTTACGTTTCTTCTCGGGTTCCGTGACACCCTTCAGCGACGCGAAGAACCTTGTGGAGGCATCCATGCGCACAAGAGGCATATCGAAACGGCGATGGAACACTGACTCGACACGGTCGCCTTCCCCGGCCCTGAGCAGCCCTGTATCCACAAACACGCACGTGAGGCGATCGCCGATGGCGCGGTGCACCAGCGTCGCAGCGACCGAACTGTCGACACCGCCCGAGAGAGCGCAGAGCGCACGCTCATCGCCTATTCGCGAACGGATGTCCTGGATGGCATCATCCACGAAACCGGACATCGTCCAGTCGCCTGAGCAGCCTGCCGCGTCGAAAAGGAAGTGTTGCAGGATGTCGCGACCGACGGGTGTGTGAACTACCTCGGGGTGAAACTGTATGCCGTATTGTCGCCGGCCCGGATTCTCCATGGCGGCAATAGGACATGCCGGGGTCGATGCAGTGGTCCGGAACCCCGGGGGAACCATCCCAATGCGGTCGGTATGACTCATCCAGCAGGAGGTCTCGGTGGGAAGACCGCGAAACAGAGAGGAAATTTTGTCCAGTTTGACGGTTGTCTTCCCATACTCGCCCGCTGGAGCGTGTTCAACGGACCCCCCAAGCAGTCTGGCCATCAACTGGGCCCCATAACAGATACCAAGGACCGGTACCCCGACTTCGAAAACGGCTGTGTCGCAGACAGGGGCGGAGGCGGCGTAAACGCTGGCGGGACCACCGGAAAGGATGATCGCCTTCGGGTTCCTCGCGGTCAGCGCTGTCAGTGGTGTGTCGAACGGGATGATCTCGCAAAAAACGTGAAATTCGCGAACTCGGCGTGCGATGAGCTGCGTGTACTGACCGCCGAAGTCCAGGATGAGAACAAGCTCGTGCCTCGTTGTGGAGTTCATTCTGCGTGGTAGTTGGGGCTCTCGTTCGTCATGTCGACGTCGTGGGGATGAGACTCGCGAAGCCCTGCTCCTGTGATGCGGACGAAGTGGGATTCATTTCGCAGAAGGTCGATTGTTGGTGTGCCGCAATAGCCCATGCCCGCTCGCAGACCGCCCAACAACTGATACAAAGCGTCGTGGACCGATCCCTTCAGGGGAACGCGGCCCTCGATACCCTCAGGAACCAGCTTGAGCCGGGTATCCTGAAAGTATCGGTCGCTGCTCCCCTGTTCCATTGCACCAAGCGATCCCATGCCGCGGTAGGTCTTGTACTGTCTGTTCCCTGCCGTGACGACGTCGCCCGGACTTTCAACAGTGGCAGCGAGAAGGCCGCCGAGCATGACCGTGTTGCCTCCGGCTGCAAGAGCTTTTGTTATGTCGCCAGAGTACCGGATGCCTCCGTCGGCGACAATGGGAACGTCATGACGCTGGGCCTCCTGGGCGCACTCGTAGATGGCGGTTATCTGGGGCATACCAACTCCTGCTATAATACGGGTCGTACAGATCGAGCCCGGACCTATGCCGACCTTCACCGCATCAGCTCCGGCGATGACCAGGTCGCGAACAGCTTCCGGTGTCGCCACGTTGCCTGCCAGAATCGGGACGACGGGGAATGCCTGTTTGAGGAACGCTACGGCTCTGACGATGCCAAGGGAATGACCGTGAGCACTGTCGAGCACAAGCAGGTCTGTCCCTGCTTCGACGAGCGAGCGGGCTCGTGCGAGCAAGTCGGTTGCCACACCGACTGCAGCTCCCACAAGCAGTCTGCCCCTGTCGTCTGTTACAACCTCGGGAGATGCCAGCGTCCGCGTAATCTCGTCGATTGTTGCAAAACCGGCCAATTGGCCATCTGCATCAGCCAAGGCAAGTTCTTGTATGCCCCACTTTGCAAGATGTGTGGAGAGGCCAGGCGCATCCAGGCCCGGCGGGATTGCGATCTTCGAGCTCGCGTGGAGGAGTTGTGAGAGAAGGGTCGATGGTTCTTCAAAAGCAAGATCTGAGGGAGTGACGAGGCCGACCAGATGGCGCCCTTCCATGAGTGGCAGTGCGAAAACGTTGAACCGGTCTAGCAGATCGTGTGCTTCGAGAACAGTCTGTCGCGGATCGAGGTGAGCTATGGAAGAAGGTGTGTGAATGCAGATGGACTTGACCGTGGCGACTTCTGCAGCCTGACGTTCGATGGACATGTTCTTGTGGATGAAGCCAATGCCGCCTTCCAGTGCCATTGCTACTGCCATCGTGGATTCGGTGACGGTATCCATGGCAGCGCTGACGATTGGGATGTTCAGGTGGATCAAGCGCGTAAGCTGTGTCCCGAGATCTACGTCGTGCGGCAGGACGTCCGATTTTCCGGGAATCAGCAGGACATCATCAAAGGTCAGACCCTCTCGTGCAAACTTGTCATCCATCGTTCCTCCCAGTGGTAGACGGTCTTGCTGGCTCGGCTGACGCAGGACGTACACCTATAACCATAGCCTAGTAGGGCTGGGCCAGTTGTCAACGAGGGATTGTGAGACAATCTCGGGGTTCCCTAGTGGCTTCCGGGCAGTAGATTGTGGAGCCAGCTTCCCAGAGCCTGGACATCGATTGGAGGGAGTCTGGCAAACAGGGGTGCCATCAGGGGATAGATGCGGCTCTTGCTCACGAGACCGGCCGAGAGGGAAACGGGCAGAAGATGCGTCACCAGTCCCAACAGAAGTCCTGCGATGGCGATCTTGATGATCGATGAGAGGATGACGGCGGGAACGGCAATCAGAACGTACAAGAGCAGATAGGTTACGATGTAATAGGCAACAGTAGCAAGGCCTTGATTCGGGAGCCTGATGAAGCTGACGTAATACGGCGTAAGCGAAGCTGTCAGGAGCGCAGACAAGCCGATTGCCAGAAGGGATATGCCAATCTTTCCCTGCTTGGAAAACAGGTTCTGGACGATAATGATCGCTGTTGATATGACGAAGATCGTGTCGAACAGCACCTGGCACCTCCGATGCGCCTGCTCGTCTTTTCTTAGTATGAGCCCAGCTTACGGCGCGTCAACAAGGTGTGATGACCAGCGGCGGCGGTCACCGTTGGCTGGGGCCGGTTCCTCGGTATACTGAAATACACGCTCCGTGACAGGCATGTAGATGTTTGCCGGGTGTACCTTTTGATAGTCGCTGCACATGAAAAGGAGATAGATGTGGGATATTTCATCGATCTGCTGTTCCTGTTTGTGAGACGCCCCGCCGAGGGCATACGCCGGATTCGTGAACGTCCGTCAGTACTCGCGGCCCTGATCGCCTTGCTGCTGACAGGTGTCATCGATGCGATGAGTTTCCGCCTCATGGATATCGTCGGCCTCCTGAAGTCCATTGGACTCACAAGCCAGATGACAGACGCTGTTACCCAGGCACAACAAGCTCCGGGGACGTTCTGGACGTTTGTGACCGAGCCCTTCGTTCTGGTGATGTTGTCGGTCGTTGTCATCGACGCCGTGGCGCAACTTGTGTGGAAGCGCACTGCGGCTTCGCGTATGTATGTTGCCCTCAGCTTTTCCGGGCTGGTGGGAGCGGTTCTGCGTGTGATCGGGATACTCATGGTCGGTGTCGCAAGTGGTATCGTTCTCGACGTCTTCGCCTATGGAGCCATCCTGTATGTGCTTGTTATGGGAGTCCTGGCGGTCCGGTTCTTCTATGAGAAGAGCACGGTGAAGGCACTGGTTCTCTACCTCCTCCCGACGCTGCTCGGGCTTGGTGTCCTGGTGCTTTTGACGATGACTGTCGGCGGGCCCGCCTGATGCCTCTGGATTTTCAGGGAGACCTTAACCCACAACAGCTCAGGGCTGTCGAGGAATGCAAGGGTCCCTGCCTCGTGCTTGCGGGTGCGGGCTCGGGCAAGACCAGAGTCATCACCTATAAGCTTGCGTATCTCATCACCAAGCGTGGTATTGCCCCATCGCACATCATGGCGGTTACGTTCACCAACAAGGCAGCAGGCGAGATGCGCTCGCGCGTCGACGCGCTCATTGGGGCCGACCTCTCCCGCAAGGGACTTTGGATCGGCACGTTTCACTCACTCTGCGGCCGTATCCTGAGAGAGCAGATCGAGAAACTTGAGCTGGGCTATACGAACAGGTTCGTCATCATCGACGAAGATGACCGCACACGTCTTGTACGACAGGTCCTCAAAGAGCTGAACATGGACCCGAAGACTTATGAGCCACAGAAGATCGTTTACCGTATTTCCGATGCGAAGTCGAATCTAGTTGGCCCTGAAGAGCTTTCTGACTATGGCTACAGCTATATCGAGAAGGCGGCGGCGACTGTTTATAAACTCTATCAGAAGCGTCTCCAGCAAGGGAATCTGCTGGATTTCGACGATCTCATTGCGTTGGTCATCCGATTGTTCGACAAGTGTCCGGAGGTTGAGGAGTACTACAGCTCGAAGTTCGAGCATATTCTGGTGGACGAGTACCAGGATGTGAACAAAATGCAGTATGAACTGGTCAAGCGGCTTTCGAAGATGCACGGTAACGTCACGGTTGTCGGTGACGACGATCAGAGTATTTATGCATTCCGTGGCGCTAACAGCAAGCTCATTCTCGGGTTCGAAAAGGACTATCCGGGCGCGACAGTCGTCAAGCTTGAGCAAAACTATCGGTCGACGCAGTCCATCCTCGACGCAGCGAACGCCCTGGTGGCACGCAACCGGACGCGTTTCGTGAAGAAGCTCTGGACGGACAACGGAACAGGTACTCCTGTGCGTCTATTCGAAGCTCTGACACCGGAGGAAGAAGCCAGCTTCGTCGCCTCGAGCATTGATGTCCTGGTCCGGGGCGGTGCGGACCCTCGAGACATGGCGGTCATTTATCGGATGAACAGCCAGTCTCGTGTCATCGAGGAAGCCCTGCTTGCGTCGAATATCCCATATCAGATTGTCGGTGGATTGAAGTTCTACGAACGGCAGGAAGTGAAGGACGTTCTCGCATATCTCCGGCTTGGTTTCAACCCCAGCGACAATCTTGCGTTCGAGCGGGCGGTGAGCCGGCCTTCCCGGGGGTTCGGCGACAAGAGCCTCTCTGAGTTGAAGCAGCTGGCGGCGGAGCATGGCACGTCGTGGTTCATGGCATTGCCCGAATGGGTCGGGCGGACGAAGGCCGGGAAGACCAAGGATAAGCTGGAGGCATTTGTCGATCTCATCGTGCACATCGGCGCGGCGGGCGAGTCGGCGATCAGTGCGGCCAACCTCGTATTTGCCTCATCGGGACTTCTTGAACAATACAGCGACGAAGGTGAGGAAGGTGACTTCGAACGACAGTCGAGACGTGAGAATCTCGGGGAGTTCATGCGCACTGTCGATGAGTTCGACAGGATGAGTGAGGACTGCTCGCTAGGAGCCTATCTGTCGCAGGTAGCGCTCATACAGGACCAGGACAGCATGAAGCCAGGCACGGCAAGGGGAGTCTTGCTCATTACGGCGCACTCGGCCAAGGGTCTCGAGTTCGGCGACGTGTTCGTCGTCGGTGCGGAGGAAGGGGTTTTCCCCCACCGCCGGGCATTGGACAGCAGCGCCGACATCGAAGAAGAGCGACGGCTGTTCTACGTGGCATGCACACGCGCGCGCAAGGAACTCTCAATAACGTACTGCACGCAGCGCACCAGCTACTACGGTTCGGGATTCCAGGAGCCATCGCGTTTCATCAAGGAGATGGAACTGACCAGGGAGAAGGTTGCCGGAGTATCGTCTCGCGAGCGGCCCGAACTTATCGAGGGCGACATGGTCATGCACAATATTTTCGGCACCGGGAAAGTTCTGGAGGTGTTCTATGACGGCAACGATCAGTTCACCGTCATTGATTTCAAGAAGGTTGGCATCAAGAAGCTGGCCGCGCAGTACGCCCAGCTGAAGAAACTGTAGCGGGCATTTGCGTTCGCTCACGCGAGTTGTTTGCCACCCTATTGAACTGCACATGCATGGTACTAGAATGACAGCAGTACTACGCGACGAAGGAGTTTCCGTTACGGGGAGGTGTTCATGATTGGTTTCTGGATAACGATGGCAGTCGTCTGTGCCGTGGTAGACGCCTTCCTTCCGTACTACTTGCTGGTTTGGTTTTCGGGTGGGGCCCTCGCTGCGCTCCTATTCTGCTGGGCTGGGTTCAACACGTCAGTGCAGTTCGTTGTGTTCTTCCTGGTATCGTTTGCGCTCATGGCACTCGTTGGGCGCTACATCAATTCACGTTTGTTGAGGGGTGGTTCCAAGATGCGAACGAATACTGAAGAAATGCTAGGTAAGACGGCAAGCACTGTCATGGCTATCTCAGCTGGTGGTGCGGGACGCGTGGCGCTCAAAGGTACGACATGGAGAGCCATTCTTAATGACGAGGCAGCCGTGGCCGCCGTTGGCGACAAGGTTGTTGTCGTCTCGATCGAGGGTGTCACGTTGACTGTGAGAAAGGAATAGGAGGTATTCATGCCATTAACGTTCAACTGGTCCATTGTCTGGTGGGTGGTTGGCATTGTCGTTGTTCTTATTTTCGCTCTGCGGTACATCATCATCGTGCGTCAGAGCACTGCTGTCATCGTCGAACGTCTCGGAAAATTCAGCCGGGAGCTGAAACCCGGCCTGCACTTCCTGATCCCGATCCTCGACAGCGTGAGAGCGGTCGTCGACTTACGGGAACAGGCATGGGACTATCCACCTCAGGCTGTCATCACAAAAGACAACGTACCTACGAGCATCGATATCGTTCT